>JAITEO010000312.1 GCA_031281985.1 Zoogloeaceae bacterium
GATAGAAGGCGTTGATCGCGTGTAGCATGTAGGTTGGATAAGCCGAAGGCGCAATCCGACATTCGTCCTCACGATGGGCATCGCAAATATAGCGGCGCGAAGCGCCGGTGATGAACGAAGTCGGATTGCGCCTTCGGCTCCATCCAACAGTAAACTACAGCCCGCTTTCTCCCAGGAGCGCCGCCGCGAATCCTTGCGCAAAGGCGACAGGGTCGGTAAGTCCGGCGGCACGCAGGTGTTCGCGGAAAAGCGAGGTGGGCGCGGGCGCGGATTTCGCCTTTTCGACATATTCTTCTGGCGTATCCGCGATCCATCCCCTTGCCCCGGCGATCTCCAGCAGGGCGGTGGCGCGGCGAGACCAAGGGAGCGGCGAGGCAAGCGCCAGGTAGGGGCGGCCCATCCAGAGGCAGGAAGGCAAGGCCAGATGGCCCGTGTCGACCGGCGGCGCGAGGCCCAGGTCGGTTTCCCGCCAGAAACGGCAGAAATCTTCCGTCCGGTGGGCATGGACGAAGCGCAGGCGTTCAGCGGCAATGCCATGCTGGACGAATTCATCCTCGATGAATTCCCGCGCGATCTTGCCCAGATCATGTAGATTGACCAGCAGGGTACTTTCGGGATAGGCATCGAGAACGGCGGCAAAAAGACGCCAGCCTTCCCGGCCGATGCGCATGGCCGGGGTGAGACAGCCAAAGCGCATGGGTCCCGTGGATTCCGGCACAGGCAAGGATTCGATCGGCCATTCCGGCAAATCGCAATACTCGCCCATTTCGGGCAGGGTCACGCAAGGCAGGACATCGGGATCGGCCAGACGCGCGCCCGCCAGAACCTGGCAGCGCGGCGACAAAGGCGGCATGGGCGCTTCGCCCCAAAGGAACTTGCGGGGAACCTCCGCTTCCAGGAAAACCTTCAGCCGTTCTTCCGGGCCATAGGCGTCCAGATCGATCAAGATGTCGGGCGCGGCCTGGCGGATTTTTTCCCGCGCCGCGGCATCATCCTCGCCAATGATTTGGAGCGTCTGATCCGCCAGCAACAAACAGAGATTGAAACAGTCGTTTTCGTGTAAGCCGTTGATGACGAGCAGGGTCGTGAATTCTTCCGGGGGCAGGAAGCGCAACAGGGCAACCAGCCGTCCCAGGGACTGCTCCCGTTTGAAATCCCCGACCAGGAAAGCGATTTTCAGCGGGGTTCGGAAAGGGTGAATATCGGTTTCCTGCGGGTTTTCGGCGCATTGCGCCTGGATGCGTGCCAGGGTTTCCAGGAAGATTTCGCCACTGGTGTCGCAATGAGAAAGGTAGCTCGCCGCCAGGAGATCATCGGCAAGGCCACGGGAAAATTTCCGGCAACACTCGGCGAAACCGGCAATATCCGCACGCTGGACCAGGATTTCGAGCAGGCTTTCCCGAATGTTGGCCTGTGCCGGGGAAGGCAAGCTGGCGGCGGATTGCAGGAGGGAAACCGCGGCCCTGCCCTGCCCTGTCAAGAAAAGGCTTTGCGCTAGGGCGGGATAGGCCAGATATAAATCCGTTTGAGCAAAAACCGCCGTTTGCAGATGCCGAAGCGCCGCTTCCGCCTGCCCGGCCTGCAACAGGACTTCGCCCAGGGCGGCCTGGAGATCCGCGCGCTCCGGCGCGATTTCAAGCGCCTTGCCGATGAAATCCTCCGCCTCCTCGAACAATCCCTGTTTTACGCTGACGAAAGCAAGGTAGGCGGGCGCCAGCGGATTTTCCGGAGCCTGTGTCATGGCGGTGGAAAGGAATTCGATGGCGGTGGCGTAATTCCCCGCATGGAACGCCTGGATTCCGCTTTCCAGCGGGTCGGGCGGAGTGATCCGCGCCGGTTTCATCGTCTGGGTCAGGTGGATGAAATGCTCCAGTTGTTCGATGGTTTTTTCCCGGAACAGTTTTTCCATTTCCCAATTTTCCGCCGTTTTTTTGCGCGCCTCTTCGATCCCCTCTTCCGACGCATCGTAAGTGGCGCCAGGCCAAGGCTCGGGATTTTCATCGCCGTATTCCTCCGGTCTGCGAGAAAACCTGGAATCCATGATAACAGCCGGGCATCCGCACCGTATTGCTTCGCCGGCGACGGCGGAATTGGCGAAACAATACAGAACCTTCGATTTCCGGAACAAGGCCGCGAGTTCCTGCTGTGTCGCGGGCCATTCCCGGGTAATGATCGTTGCGTCGGCGAAAAGTTCGGGATAGCGATTTTTCGCGTCCAGGTCGCGCCCCGCGTAAATCAGCTTTCCACTGCGGTTCTGGTCGAATTCGTTGTCGTCGTTGTTGAAAATGGCGCTGTCGGAGCAGGAGATAAAGAGCGTGGGAACATGGGAAAGCTTGCCGGGAGGCACGTAGATTTCATGGTAATACACCAGCAGATCGGAATCGTCATAGGTTTTAGGGCCGCCAATCAGGCCCGGATGATTCAGGATGTAGCGCACGACCAGCGAAGCATTGAACGGATTGCCATGTACGATTTCCGGATAAATGGCGACCGGGGTCGCGCCGATGGCGACATGCCGTTGAGAAACCTCTTGCGTCAATAACGGGGTGCGCAGCAGGGGGTTGGTCTGGCCCGTATGTATGTAAGCTTCTTCCCCGATCTGGTTGAGATAATGGCATAAAAGATGCATGACCCGAACACCGGCACTCTGGCGGGTCCAGGGAGGCGCCCATAGATAATAGGGACGGAGGTTGGGCTGGTAGATATCACGCATGATGTTTGTCTTTTCTTTGGTATTCGTCTGTCTGTGGTGTGCCCGGCCCCAAACGCGCGTAAACACCGCGTAACGAGGAATGAAAAGTACAGGCAGTGTTCCAGGAATTCATCACGCAGGGGAAGGCCAAAAATGAAAGGCAGATTCTAGCCCGGATATTCGCCATACCCAAGCTACTGTCTGCATCCGGGTGCAATTAAAAGTGGAGGATGCTACATCAATAATTCTCCAGGCGAAGTACCGCCGCTTGCCGTCCCCTCGCCCCCTTGGGGGGAGAGGGTGGCCCGGCAGGGCCAGGAGAGGGAGCCGTTCCA
>JAITEO010000353.1 GCA_031281985.1 Zoogloeaceae bacterium
GCCGCCTTTCCGGGGCGCGACTGGATCCTTACCCGCATCCTCTGGCTTTCCGGCTGCGAGCCAGGCGTCAATCGCCTGGGCGCGGTCGATACCATGCGCCGCTACATCTATATCCACGGGTGCAGCGAAAACGCCGTTCTGGGCGAAGCGCATTCGCACGGCTGCATCCGCATGCGCAACCGCGACATCCTGCACCTGTTCGAGCAGGTTCCCGTGTATACGCCCGTCGAAATCGCATGAGCGAACCGGCTGTACCCGCCGCCGCCAAACACTGGCGGGCAATCGACGGCGTGCTGCTGCTGGATAAACCCATCGGCATGACTTCCAACGTCGCGCTCCAGAAGGCGAGGAGGCTTTTGGGAGCAGCAAAGGCGGGGCATACCGGCACCCTCGATCCGCTGGCAACGGGTTTGTTGCCGCTGTTGCTGGGGGAAGCCACCAAGTTTTCCGCCGGGCTGTTGAATGCCGATAAAACCTATGCGGCGGAAATCTGCTTTGGCGTTACCACGGATACCGGCGATAGCGAAGGCGCGGTCACGGCGCGGACGATTCTTCCGCAGGATATCATCCTCCGGGTCGAGCGCGCGCTGCCGCGCTTTCTGGGCGAGCAACTGCAAACGCCGCCCATGTATTCGGCCATCAAGCAAAATGGCCGTCCGCTGTATGCGCTGGCGCGCCAGGGCGTGGAAGTGGAACGCGCGCCGCGCCGCGTCGTTTTTTACGAACTGGAGCCGCAAGCCTGGGATGTGCCGCGTTTTTCCCTGCGGGTGAAATGCAGCAAGGGCGCGTATATCCGGACGCTGGCGGAGGATTTGGGACGCGCCGTCGGCTGCGGCGCGCACCTGACGGCGCTTCGCCGCATCCAGGTCGGCGCGCTGGATATCCGGCGCGCGCATACGCTGGAAGCGCTGGAATCCCTGCCGGAAGCCGAACGCCTCGCCTGCCTCGACGCCGTGGATAGCCTGCTCACCGATCTACCCGCCATCCGCCTGGACGCCGCCGAAACCCGCCGCTTCCTGCACGGCAACCCGGTTTCGAGAGCCAGGACGCAAACCGCCGATGTCCACCACGGCGCTGTGCGCGTGTACGGCGAGGAAGCGAACGCGAAGGTCTTCTTGGGACTGGGAGACGTAAAAGACGACCACACCCTCTGGCCCCGCCGCGTCATCGTCAAAAAGTGAAAATCTACTTTTTGCCGCTTTCCCTACCCCCGACCAGCGTGATTTTTGCTTTTCCCGCCAGTTCGCGTCCCAGGAAGGGCGTGTGTTTGCTGGCGCTTGTCAGGGTTTGCGCGCTGGCTTGCCAGGGTTCGTCGGGGGCGAACAGGCAGAGGTCGGCGCAAGCGCCCGCCGAGAGGCTGCCCAGATCGTCGCGTCCCAGGATGGCGGCGGGGGCAGCGGTGAGGGGGGCGAGCGTATCCAGCAGCGGCAGCCTTGCTTCGCGTCCCCATTGCAGGGCGAGCGGCAGCAGCAGTTCCAGTCCGGTCGCGCCGGGCTTGGCTTCGCCAAAGGGGAGCAGTTTGTCGTCGTGGCTCAAGGGAGTGTGATCCGAACAGAGCACGGCGACGCCCTGAGCGACGCCTTGCCGCAGGGCATCGCGATCCGTTACGCTACGCAGGGGCGGATCGAAGCGGGCGAGGGTATCGAAAAAGCCAATGTCCTGTTCGCAAAGATGCAGGTGGTGAATGCCGATGTCGCAGGTAACGGCCACGCCCTCGGCCTGCGCCTTGGCGACCATGCGCATGCCCGCGGCGGAGGAAATGCGGCGCAGGTGCAAGCGCACGCCGGTATCGGCGGCCAGGGTGAGGAAGGTGGCAATGGCGACGGTTTCGGCGCTCACCGGAATCCCCGTAAGTCCCAACCGGCTGGCTACCTCGCCATCATGCGCAAACCCGTTGCGGGAAAGATAAAAGTCCTGCGGCTGCATCCAGATGGCAAAACCGAAGGTGGCGGCGTATTCGAAGGCGTGCAGCAGCGCCTGGGTGTCGAGCACCGGGCGCTTGCCCTGTGAGAAGGCGACACAACCGGCGGCGGCGAGTCCCGCCATTTCCGCCAGCCGCTCGCCATCCAGATTCCGGGTGATCGCGCCCAGCGGCAACAACCGCGCCAGCCCCAGATCGGCGGCTTCCTGCACCAGGCGCTCGACCAGTTCCGGCTCATCCAGCGGCGGATCGAGGTCGGGCGGACAAACCAGCGTGCTGATGCCGCCCGCGACGGCGGCCTGGAGTTCGGTCGCCAGATGACCTGGCCGGGCGCACAGATCGATGAGACCGGGCGCAACCACCAGCCCGGTTGCGTCGATGTTCTGCTCCGCGTGGAAATCCGCGGGTTGCGTGCCGACATGGACGATTTTTCCATCGGCGATGAACACATCGGCGCGCTGGTCGATCTGGTTCTTCGGGTCGACAACACGCCCGTTCTGAATGGCGATTTTCATCGTGGAAATTTCCCGTTCATAAGAATTCGTCCGAAATAGGCGGCAAAAAGTGGCTGTTCACTTTTTGCCGTTCAATATGCTCATGACCGCCATGCGCACCGCGATGCCGAAGGTGACTTGATCGAGCCTGACGGCCTGCGCGCCATCGGCAACGGCGGAATCGATTTCCACGCCCCGGTTCATCGGGCCGGGGTGCATGACGATGGCGTCCGGCTTGGCCAGCGCCAGTTTTCTGGGCGTCAAGCCGTAATGCCGGAAGTATTCGCTGGCGGAAGGCAGCAGCGCGCCGTTCATGCGCTCGTTTTGCAGGCGCAGCATGATGATGACGTCACAATCGCGCAAGCCTTTTTCCATGTCGTGATACACCTGGACGCCCATGCCGGCAAGCGCGGCGGGCAGCAGGGTCCTGGGGCCGATGACGCGCACTTCCTTTGCGCCCAGCGTGCTCAGCGCGCAGATATCAGAACGGGCGACGCGCGAATGCAGGATGTCGCCGATGATGGCGACGGTCAGCGTCGTGAAATCCCGCTTGAAATGCCGGATGGTGTACATGTCGAGCAAGCCCTGGGTAGGATGGGCGTGGCGTCCATCGCCCGCATTGACCACGTGGATGTCGTCATGCCCCATGCGGCGCAGGTGTTCGGCGATCAGGCTGGGCGCGCCGGAGGTGGCATGGCGCACCACGAACATGTCGGCGTGCATGGCGCAGAGATTGTCGATGGTGTCGAGCAGGGTTTCGCCCTTGGCGGTGGAAGAACGGGTGATGTCGAGATTGATGACGTCGGCGGAAAGGCGTTTGGCGGCGATTTCAAAGGTCGTGCGCGTGCGGGTGGAATTCTCGAAGAACAGGTTGAATACGCTCTTGCCCCGCAACAGCGGCACCTTCTTGACTTCCCGATCCGCCAGTCCCAGAAAGGAGGCGGCGGTATCGAGGATATGCGTCAGCACCTCGCGCGGCAGGCCGTCGATGGCGAGCAGGTGCGCAAGTTCGCCCCGTGCGTTCAACTGCGGGTTAGGCATGGTGTTCCATCTCCCAGAAAAGCAATCCGGCCTCGTTGCGGCTCAGGGTAAGCCCGGTGCTGCGCGGCAATTCCAGATTCCAGACGCAGTAATTGGGCGCAACCGGCAGTTCCCGGCATCCCCGGTCCGCGAGCACGGCAAGCTCGATGGCGGCGGGACGGCCATAATCGAACAGTTCGTTCAGGGCGGCGCGAGTGGTGCGCCCGGTATAGAGCACGTCGTCTACGAGAATCAGGCGGCGGCCATCGACATCGAACGGAATCTGCGTCGGACGCACCTGCGGGTGCAAGCCCTTTTCCGCAAAATCGTCGCGGTAAAAGGAAATGTCGACCAGTCCGGCGGCATCGGCAAGTCCAAGCAGTTCCACCAGGCGCTCGGCAATCCACGCGCCGCCGCTGAAAATGCCCACCAGGGCCATATCCGGCGTGAGACCGGGACGGATCAGATCGGCAAGCGCCCGGCACTGGGCTTCGGCGTCAGGCAGGGGAGGAAGAGAGGAGGCATTCATGGGAAAGGTCATGAGGATGGTCAAACCAAGTTTGTAGAATCAGTTGCGCTGCCACCGCGTCTATCCGCGGCTTCATGTTTTTGGCATTCTTTCCCGTTTCCCGCAGGCGGGTCTCGGCTTCGCGGGAAGTCAGGCGCTCGTCGGCTTCCTGCACCGGCAGGGCAAAGCGTTGGCGCAGATCGGCGGCAAAGGCGCGCGCGCGCGCGGTCATGGCGTGCGCCGTGCCGTCGGCATGCAGCGGATGACCGACGAGCAGAAGTTCCGGCTGCCATTCCGCAATCAGGCGGGCAATGGCGCGCAGGCGTTCGTCGTCGTTTCCGGTCTGGATCACGGTCAGCGGATGCGCGCAAAGCAGGGCGGTTTCCCCCACGGCAACGCCCGTGCGCTTTTCGCCAAAGTCGAAGGCAAGCACGGCACTCATTGGCGTCAGGCGTGTCCCGCCGTGTCGGAAAGTTGGGAAAAACTCACGCCCAGCATCTGCATGGCGGTCGCCAGGCGGCTCTCCGGCGGCAGGCCAAAAAGCACCTCCGTGCTCGCCGGAACGGTAAGCCAGGCGTTTTGCCCCACTTCCGCCTCCAGTTGCCCCGCGCCCCAGCCCGCATACCCCAACATCATGATGATGTCCTTGGGTTCGCCGCTGGAACTGATGGAAACGAGAATATCCTTGGAACTGGTCAGCCCGATCTCGTTGGTCACATGCATGCTGGACTGCCATTCGCCACACGGACGATGCAACACGAAGCCGCGATCCATCTGCACCGGCCCGCCAAAATGCACCGGCAACGCGCCGATTTCCTGCGTGTGCAACTCCAGCTCGACCTTCTCGAAGAGTCTGGCCAGCGTCAGATCGAGCGGCCGATTCACAATCACCCCCAGCGCGCCCTGTGGATTGTGTTCGCACACATAGATCAGGGCACGATTGAAATAGGGATCGACCATCGCGGGCATGGCGATCAAAAAATGGTGGGTGAGGTTCAGGAATTCCATAACCCGAATTTTAACTGATTCCGGATGCCCGATCCTTGTCCTCTGCCCTTTGTCCTCTGATTAGCTTATAACAATCTTGTCTTTGTTCTTGTTTATTTGCCTGATACGGTAATAAGCGTTGCCGGGTTCCGGCATTTTTCTGGAGGATGACATGAGTTTATTCAACGACAATATCCAGTCTGTCGGGCGCACGCCGCTGGTGCGGCTGAATCGTATCACCGATGGCGCGCAGGCGACGGTGCTGGCGAAAATCGAGGGGCAGAATCCGGCGTATTCGGTGAAGGACCGTATTGGCGTGGCCCTGATCGAGGACGCGGAAAAGCGCGGCATTCTGGGGCCGGGCAAGGAACTGGTGGAGCCGACTTCCGGCAACACCGGCATTGCGCTGGCCTATGTGGCGGCGGCCAAGGGCATCAAGCTGACGCTGACCATGCCGGAAACCATGAGCATCGAACGCCGCAAATTGCAGGCGGCCTTTGGCGCGAAGCTGGTATTGACCGAAGGCGCGAAGGGAATGCCGGGCGCCATTGCCAAGGCTACGGAAATCGCCGCTTCCGATCCCAAGTACGTGCTGTTGCAGCAATTCAAGAATCCCGCCAACCCGGCGATTCACGAGGCGACAACCGGGCCGGAAGTCTGGGAAGACAGCAAGGGCGCGGTGGATGTATTCGTCTCCGGCGTCGGCACGGGCGGCACGATTACCGGGGTTTCCCGCTACATCAAGAAGACCAAGGGCAAGGCTATCGTTTCCGTGGCGGTGGAACCGGCTTCCAGCCCGGTGCTCACGCAAACGCGCGCCGGCCAGCCGGTACAGTCCGGCCCGCACAAGATCCAGGGCATCGGCGCGGGATTCGTGCCGGATACGCTGGATCTGTCGCTGGTCGATGAAATCGAACAGGTGACGAACGAGGAGGCCGTCGAATACGCGCGCCGCCTGACCCGCGAAGAAGGCATCCTCGCCGGCATCTCCGCCGGCGCGGCGGCGGCGGCGGCGGTGCGTCTGGCCAAACAGCCGAAGTACGCAGGCAAGACCATCGTGGTGGTGCTGCCCGATTCCGGCGAGCGCTACCTGTCCTCCATCCTGTTCGAAGGCGTGTTCGACGCTTCCGGCGTGGCGCTGTAACAATACGGCAAAAAGTAAAAGACCACTTT
>JAITEO010000015.1 GCA_031281985.1 Zoogloeaceae bacterium
TTCGGCGGCGCTCATCCGGTCGGCCAGGTCCTCGTGCCGCTTCTTGATGCGCTCCAGCGATTCCTTGGCGCTCATCAGCTTCGAGCCGGACGAGCCGATGCTCTCCGAAATCGTCTGCGTCGCCTTGTAGACGCTCTCCGTCGTCTTCGCCATTTGCACTTCACGCTCATGCTCGCGAATCCGGGCGTCGGAAGCCTTGATGAGTTCCTTCAGGCGATTGGCCTGCAACGCGTATTCGGCGTGCAGTTGCGTCTGTTTTTCCAGCTCAGCCTCCTGCTCCGCGACCTTGCTGGCCACTTCCTCGGCCAGGGATTCCTTCTCCTTTTCCAGGGCTTCCAGCGCCAGGTTTTCCAGGCGCGCGATTTCCGCGCGCGCCCGTTCGATGTCCCGCGCGCTTTGCATCTCTTTTGCCATGACGCCCGTCAGGTCCGTCTTCGCCCTGGCGATCGCGTCGCGGGCGTCGCGGATTTCCTGCTCGTAGATGCGCACGCCATTGGCGTCGATGATGCTCTCGCCCAGTTCGCGGGTGCTGCCCTTGATGAGGGTGGCAATTTTTCCAATTACACTCATGATGAAACTCCTTTCATAAACCATCGACCAAATGTTCAAACACCGCGCCAGCCGCATCCACCACCGCGCCCGCCGCGTCCGCGAGGGAGCCCCCGATGCCGTCCAGCAATCCCTCGCCGTCGCCCGCATCGAGCGCATCGAAAACCACATCCGGCACAGTGTCGCCAAGGACGTTTGCCACATCCTCCCGGCGCTTGTCGTGCAGGGGCTGGGACAGTACCGGAACCGTCCGTGTATTCATGCTCTGCGTATGCATGACGTTCTCCTTCACTCCAGGTATTCCGCCAGCGCATCCAGCGCGTCGAGCGCGTTGTCGCTCAGGGCGGTGATGTCGTTTGCGATTTCCTCACGGCTGGCCTCGCTGGAGAGCGCGCCGAACAGCACATAGCGCCCTTCCACCCGGCCAAACGAGGAAAGCGGCATCGCCGGACTCAAATCCAGCATCAGTTCAAGCAATTCCAGCCGCCTGTCGGGACGAATCTCCGTATCCCGCCACAGATAACAGATGCACAAAATCTGATCGGGAGAAGCGGTAACGAAGATCGGTAATTCCTCGCGCCCGCCAATCACCACCTGCACCACGGGAACCTCGCCGGGAATCGGCTGCAAACTGACCGTCCCCCCGGAAAGCCGCGCTTCAATCAAGGCATCCAGACCATCGAGCCGTTTTTGTAAGGATTGCATTTTGCTTCCTCGCGTAAAAAAGAGTGGAAAAGAGGATGTGCATTGACTATAGACGACAGGCCATAAAATGTCAAGACATTTTATGGCAAATTTTATATTATTTTATTGTCATCCAACGGCAAGCTGGCTCAAGGTTTCAGGGCAATCGCATGAAAGCCTTCGTCATGGAGCGCGCGCGTTTGCCATGGTGTTCCTCCCCTGACAAGGGGAGGAGAGGAGGGGTTTGCAGCGACAAAATCGGCTTTTTACAGGATTTGCCGTTCCAAACCCCCCTCAATCCCCCCTTGTCAGGGGGGAGGCGGACAAACCGGCGGTTTCGCCCACACCATACGGCAGCTTCATCCCATCGCCTGCAAACCCAATGACATTCATGCGATTACCCTGCCGTGTAAACCCAACGCAAAACCAGCGCGGTCTTGGGGTTCTCGTAGGGGCGCACTGCGTGCGCCCGTTGGCCTTCACGCCGCGGGATGGATTGCGGGCGCACGCAGTGCGCCCCTACGTCCGAGCGGATGAGTGGTAGTGAGTTTCCTTGCCTTTACCCAAAAAAGGGCAAGCTCCGCTTGCCCTTTTTTGCCGCCTCAATCAGGAGGCTTTTCCCGCTTTCTTTTTCGCGCCCGCCCTCGTCTTCGTTTTCGGTTCGCGTTTTTCGAATTCAAAGCCCACCTTGCCGTCCTTGCCGACCACCAGGAAGGCGGAGAATTTGCGGTGGGTGCGGGCGGAGACGAAGTCCTTCAGGAGATCCGTGCGGCCATTCGCGAGCAGTTTATGCATCTGCGCTTCCTCGACGGGTTGCAGCAAGATGACCTTTCCGGAACGAAAATCGCAGCTTTTCTCCACGCCCACGGCCTTTTCGCAAACATATACATTGCCGTTATCATAGACATTGGCGCCGCATTTCGGGCATTTCCCCAGGCTTTTCTGGCCGGAAAAATCGACCTCGCCGCTTTCTTCTTCCTTGTCCTGGCCAAAGTCGAATTCCGTTTCGAACTTGTCGTTCAAGCGTATCGTCGCGGCGAAGGGGCGTCCCATCTTGTTGCGAAAGCCGGTGAGCGGGCCGATGACGCGCTCCCGGATCAGGGTTTCGACCTCCGCCGGCTCGAACTGGCGTCCGGCGACGATTTTCCAGAGCGAGAAATCGCAGACGGCGCACTGGAATCTCTTGTAGGTCTCGCGCACCTGGCCGCCGCACTTGGGACAGGGCGTTTCCAGCACGCCGAAGTCGCCGGGGATGGTGTCGGAATCGTAGCTCTTCGCCCGCTCGACGATGTGCTTCGTCATTTCCGCGATCTCGTGCATGAAGGCGTTGCGGGTGAGTTCGCCTTTTTCGATGCGTCCCAGTTTCCATTCCCAGTCGCCGGTAAGTTCCGGCGCGGTCAGCTCGCGCACGCCCAGGCCGGTGAGCAGGGTAAGGAGCGAGAAGGCCTTGGCCGTCGGGATGAGTTCGCGCCCCTCGCGCAGCATGTATTGTTCGGCGATCAGGTTCTCGATGATCTGCGCGCGCGTGGCGGGCGTGCCCAGGCCGCGCCCGGCCATCGCCGCCTTCAGTTCCTCGTCCTCCACCATCTTGCCCGCGCCTTCCATCGCGGAGAGGAGGGTAGCTTCCGAATAGCGCGGTGGCGGACGGGTCTGCGTGGCCTTGATCTGCGCCGTTTCGACGGCGACCTTTTCCCGATCCGCAACCGGCGGCAGATTGTCCTTGTCGTCTTCCTGTTCCCTGCCATAGACCGCCAGCCATCCCGGCTGCACCAGCACCTTGCCTTCGCTCCGGAACGGATGACCGGCAACGCGGGTGATGCGGGTCGTGACCTGATATTCGGCGGCAGGGAAAAAGATGGCGAGAAAGCGCTTGACCACGAAGTCGTAGAGCTTTTGCTCAATCTCGGAAAGATTTTTCGGCGCCTGCATGGTGGGAATGATGGCGAAGTGGTCGCTGATTTTGGCGTTGTTGAAAATGCGCTTGTTGGGCAGCACCCAGTTTCTTGCCAACACCTGATGGGCAAAGGGCGCGTAACGCGCAATCAGCACTTCGTCATATCCTTTGCCCGCGCCTTCTCCGGTCAGCATGGCGAGCGTCGCCTTGACCGTGCCCAGGTAATCCTCCGGCAGGCAGCGGGAATCCGTGCGTGGATAGGTGAGCACCTTGTGTTTTTCGTAGAGCGCCTGCGCCAGACCCAAGGTGGTCTTGGCGGAAAAGCCGAAGCGGGCGTTGGCTTCGCGTTGCAGGCTGGTGAGATCGAACAGGGCGGGCGGAAGGCGGGTTTCCGGTTTTGCTTCCTCGCTGACTTCCCCCGTCTGTCCCTGACAGGCGTCGAGGATGGCCTTGGCCTTGGCCTCTTCCCAGATGCGTTCGGCGCGGGCATGCTCGTCGCCGCCGCTCCGGAATTGCTCATCGAACCATTTGCCCGCATATTCCCCGGCTTGAGCGGCAAAGCAGGCTTCCACTTCCCAGTAGGGACGCGGCTTGAAGTCGCGGATTTTCCTTTCGCGCTCGACGACGATGGCAAGCGTCGGCGTCTGCACCCGGCCCACGGTGGTCAAGTGAAAGCCGCCGGTCTTGGAATTGAAGGCGGTCATGGCGCGGGTGCCGTTGATGCCCACCAGCCAGTCGGATTCGGAACGGCAGATGGCCGCATCCGCCAGCCCCTGCATGTCGCTCCCGGGACGCAGGCGCGAAAAGCCGTCGCGTATGGCTTGCGGAGTCATGGATTGCAGCCACAGGCGGCGTACCGGTTTTTGTGTTTTGCTGTGCAGGACGATGTAGTTGAAAATCAACTCGCCTTCGCGTCCCGCGTCACAGGCGTTGATCAGGCCATCGACCTCCTTGTTCTTGATCAACCGGGTCAGGAGACGCAAACGCGGCTCGGTCTTTTCTATGGGACGCAGATCGAAGTGCGGCGGAATGACCGGCAGGTACGCAAACGACCACTTGCCGCGCTTGACCTCGTATTCTTCCGGACAGGCGATCTCCAGCAAGTGCCCGACGGCAGAGGAGACGATGTAGTCGTCATTTTCAAAGTAATCGCCGTTTTTGGGAATGTTGCCCAGCGCCTTGGCGATATCCGCCGCTACCGACGGCTTTTCCGCAATGATCAGTTTTTTGCCCATGAATCCATCCTGCGCGGCAACAAGCCGCCCGAAAAAAGGTTGCGGGGCATGATAAGGGGGAAGACAGGGATCGGCAACTCCAGCTTACAAATCAAAGGAGAGGGGCCTGTCATTTCCTATCTTTCCAGGGACGGTTTCCCTGCGCCGGATGGTGCCCGGAATTGCCCTGCGCGAGATGGCGCATATCGTCCGCAGGGCGCGTCACGCTGTATCTTTTGCCCCACACGGCATGAAAGAAAGTAGAATAGCGGCCTTCCTGAAGGCAGGGATGTTTTCGAAAATGGATACCAAATGAAGCGCATTTCTGGTTTTTTGTGGTTTGTGTTGTTTTACCTTTCCCCCATGTTGGTAAACCTCGTCGTGACCACCGACTTCATAGACGGGCTGGGCTTTCTGCTGGAAAACGGCTTGTTCCGTTTTTCCCTGTTCCTGCATACGTTGTTTTTCCTGGGGCTGTCGTTTGTCTCGCTGCTGTTGTGTTTCCTGGTGTTGCGCTGGGTTGCCGTCTGCATGACGCGCGCCCTGCGCGTTCCGGAGTCCCGGGGCGTCTTTTGGGGCATGCTGTTTGGCGGGTTGGCGATTTTTTCCCTGAACGGCTTCTTTTTTCCGCTCTCCGCCTATGCGTTCATTGCGCCCGCCTATCTGGGATATGGTCTGCTGGTTTTACCGCTCGCCTACGCGGGGTTCCTGCTGTTTTCCCTGGGGACGCTCTACAGAAGACGGGAACTGGCGCATCCGCGTCTTGTGCTGGCGGCGACGCTCGCCGTGTGCGCGCTTGGTCTCGGCCTGTTCTGGCCGGGGTCGGACACGGAAGACCTCGCGCTACCCTTCCTTGTCGATCCCCAGACGCCCGCCGAAACTGCCGTGCCGGAGGCAATCCCGTCCGCCAGCGCGCCGCCCAATATCATCATTCTGGGCGTAGACGCGCTCTCGGCGACCATGCTGACGCGCGCCCGGGAGGCTGGTCTCGTGCCGACCCTGGATGCCCTGTTGCAAAAAAGCGTGTCCTACTCGCGCGCCTATACTCCGCTGGGACGCACTTTCCCGGCCTGGACTTCCCTGCTGACGGGGGAAACGCCGCAGGAACATGGCGCGGTCTTCAATTTGCGGCAATTGGACAAGATCAAGAAAGACCAGTTGATCAGTCTGCAATTGCAACAGCAAGGCTACAAAACCATCTGGGCGATCGACGAAAGACGCTTCAACAACATGGATCGGAGCTTTGGCTTTGACGAGGTGGTCGGCCCCAAGGCAGGCGTCATGGATTTCCTGGTGCAAAAGCTCATCGATCATCCGCTGTTCAACGCGCTGTTGCAAACCCGGGCGGCAAAATACCTGCTGCCCTACGCCCATATGAATGCCGCCTATGCTTCCAGTTATGACGCCAAGGGTTTTGTGGATGCCATCCTTGCGGCAAGCGCCACGGAAAAGCCGCTTTTCCTGGCAATACATCTGGAATCCACGCACTGGCCGTGGGAGAGCCGTCACATCCGCTTCAGGGTGGAAGACGACAACCAATGGGTCGCCAATTACCTGAGCATCCTGCCAGTGGCGGATCGGCAGATTCACGGCGTGCTGGCGGGTCTTGCGCGTCAAGGGGCGCTGCAAAATGCGCTGGTGATTCTGATGTCGGATCACGGCGAAGGATTGAGCCAAGTGGAAAAGACACTGGATATGCCCAACGCGCCCAAAGTGATGAGCGCCGGGCATGGCACCGATCTGTTGAGTGATCACCAGAATCGTATTCTGCTGGCGACATTGACGTTTCAAAACGGCAAAATCGTCAACGCGCCGGAAGTCGTGGCAAGACAGGTTTCCCTGCTGGACGTCAAGGCGGCGCTTGTGCGTTTTCTTGCGCAGGGAGAAGCGCGCATACAGGCGGATGACCCTTGCCTTCTCGTAGAAACGGGACTGCGTTTCAGAGCGGTAGAAGGCCTGGCCAAACCGGACAACCAGGAACTGCTGGCGGAGGTCAGCAACAAATACGATGTCAGCGCGGAAGGCTTGCAGCAATTGGTGGAGGGCGCCTTACCGGGTTTATTGGCAGCCAAGAATATCGGGGTACGTTGCGAAAAGCGCATCACCTATTATTCGACGACAACCCGGCAATATGTCGCTTTCTCGCTGGATGACGCTGGTCTGCCCGATAAACCCATTGCCCCGCCCAGGGAGGATGTAGAGCGCATTCTGCAATACGCCAAGGGCTATGGCACGGATCTGCCGCCCTGGGAGGACAAACCACTCCCGCCAAGAACCGCGCCGGGATTCGTTTTCTCGCACACCATCGGGAATTAGCCTGCCAGAACGCGATGAATGCCGATTTCCATCATCCGCCCGCGCGCCCTGACAGCGATTCCATCAAATGGGCAAAATATGCTGGACGAGACATCTTGCCCCTGTGGGTGGCGGACATGGATTTTGCCGCGCCGCCTGCCGTGCGCAAGGCGCTGGAAAAACGGGTGGCGCATGGCGTTTTTGGCTATGGCGCGCCCTGCCCGTCGCTGATCGATGGCGTACTCGATTATCTGGCGCGCGCCTATGACTGGCGGGTTCAGGCGGCATGGCTGGTCTGGCTGCCGGGTCTGGTGACGGGCATCAACGTGACCGTGCGCAGTGTGCGCGATGCGGCGGATGACGCGGCAGGCGTATTGACCAGTATTCCGGTCTATCCGCCTTTTCTTGCCGCGCCGAAGAATGGCGCGCAGCCCTTGCGTACCGCCGCGCTCGCGCAGGTCGACGGGCGCTGGAAGATGGACATCGAGGCGCTGGAGGCCGCCTGTCTTCCCGGCACGAAACTCCTGCTGCTCTGCCACCCGCACAATCCGGTCGGGCGCTGCTGGAGCCGCGCGGAACTCATCCAGCTTGCCGATTTCGCCGCACGTCATGATCTGGTGGTCTGTTCCGATGAAATTCATTGCGACCTGATTCTGGATACGGACAAGCGCCATCTTCCCTTCGCCATGCTGGATGAAGCGGCGGCCGAGCGCAGCATTACCCTGATGGCGCCCTCCAAGACCTTCAACATTCCCGGTCTGGGTTGTTCTTTTGCGATCATTCCCAATCCAGGGCTGCGCCAGCGTTTCTTGCGCGTCATGCAGGGTATCGTGCCGCATGTCAATATATTGGCGCTGGCGGCCTGCGAGGCGGCGTTTCGTGATTGCGCGGCCTGGCACCAGGAACTGCTCGGCCTGTTGCGGCAAAACCGCGATCGACTGGAAGCCACGGTTGCCGCCTTGCCCGGGCTTTCCATGACGCATGTCGAGGCAACCTATCTGGCCTGGATCGACGCCCGCGCACTTGCCCAGGGCTTGTCCTTGCCAGGGGACATGTCGCCCGCGGCCTATTTTGAAACGCGCGGTCTGGGATTTTCCGATGGCGCGGATTTTGGCGCGCCCGGCTGGGTGCGCTGCAATTTTGGCTGCGCGCCCAAACTGTTGGAACACGCACTCGTTCGCCTTCGCCATGCCGTTGAGAACCCTGTTGTTCCCGCTTGACTATACGCCCTACCATTTCGCGCTGCTGAGCCTGTTCCTGGCAATGAGCGGCTATGTGTTCGCGGCGATGCTCGCCTTCCAGCAGGTTTTTGGTTTGCCCGCGCCCCGGCGCGTCGCCTGGCTGGCGCTGAGCGCGGCATTGCTCGTTTTGTTGCGGCAAAGTTGGGCCAGCCTGGAATTTGCCCTTGCCACCGGCGTCTATGATCTCACCGCCGCCCTTTTCGAGGTTTTGGCGGTTGGCTTGCTGGTGCTGGCGATTTCCCGCTTTGCGGGAGAGGACGCGCCCGCGTCGCCCAAAACCCCGCCTCCGTGAATAGCCAATCCAGCGGATAATCATGCGCCTGCGGCCAGACGCTTTTCGTTCGCCCCAGTTCAAACCCCACGCCCAGCGTGCGCGGCGCAGGCCGCAAAGCCGCCAGGGTGCGATCGAAAAAACCGCCGCCATAGCCCAGACGATAACCCGCCGCGTCAAACGCGTTCAGCGGAATGACAAGGACATCGGGTTGCACGGATTCTCCAGCCAGGGGCGCGGGAATGCCAAAGGCATCGTCGGCCAGTGGCGTCTGTGGCGTCCAGATGCGGAAAAGCAGTGGTGTTTGCGGCGCGATGGTCACGGGCAGGGCGGCGGTTGCGCCCGCCTGGCGCCAGACTTCGATGGCGGCGCGTACATCGGGTTCGTTGTGTATTGGCCAGCAAAAGGCGATGCAGTTGCCGGGCGGTTGCGGGAAGGCCTGCAACAGATGCGCGACGATTTGCCGTGACCACGCGGCCACCTGCGCCGGCGCGCAGGCGCGGCGGGCGGCAAGATGCGCCGCCCGCAATGTTTGGCGGATGTTTTGCGGCATTTCG
>JAITEO010000151.1 GCA_031281985.1 Zoogloeaceae bacterium
GAGAAGGGGAGGGCTGGGGAGGGGTTTGTGGCAGCGGAAGAACAGGAAGGTCTGGTGCAGGCCGAACCGTCACAACCCTCACGCAGTCCCCTCTTGTCCGGGGAAAGATAAGCGCGCGAAAAACGAAAAATGCCGGAACTGACCTATCTTCCCCCCGATGTCTGCGGCATCGACGAGGCCGGGCGCGGCCCGCTGGCTGGTCCGGTGGTGGCAGCGGCGGTATTGCTCGATCCCCGAAACCCCATCAAGGGACTGGATGACTCGAAAAAGCTCTCCGCCAAACGCCGCGCGGCGCTGGCGCTGGAAATACGCGCAAAGGCGCTGGCCTTTGCCGTTGCCGAAGCCAGCGTCGAGGAAATCGACGCCATCAATATCCTGCAGGCCAGCCTGCTGGCCATGCGGCGCGCCGTGGCAGGGCTTGCCCGCGTTCCCGCCGCCGCCGTGGCCGACGGCAATCGCCCTCCCCGACTCGCCATGCCCGTAACCGCCGTGGTGCAAGGCGACGGCAAAATCGCCGCCATCGCCGCCGCCTCCATCCTCGCCAAGACCACGCGTGACGCGCTGATGCTCGATCTGCACCAACACTATCCGCAATACGGCTTCGACCGGCACATGGGCTATCCCACGGCGGCGCATCTGGCGGCCCTGCAACGGCACGGCCCCTGCCCGGCGCACCGCCGGAGCTTTGCGCCCGTCGCGCGGGCAGAAGCAGCAGAAGCCGCCGCCCGGAAAACTCAAACGGAGTTGTTCCCGTCATGCTGACGACCATCGTCTCGCGGGAAAATCCCGCCTTCAAAACCTGGAAAAAACTGGCGCGTTCCGGGCACACGCGTAAAAGGGCGCGGCAAATCCTGCTGGAAGGCGTGCATCTCGTCGCATCCTGGCATGCGGTGCAGGGCATGCCCCTTTGCCTCTTGGCCAGCGAAAAGGGCGCAAAGCGCGCGGAGATCGCCGACTGGCTGGCGGCGGGCGAGCGTCAGGGCGCGCAATGCGCCGTGCTGGCGGACGCCTTGTTTGCCGAACTCTCCGAGACAAAGACGCCCGGCGGCCTGATGGCCATCGCCCATTTGCCGCCGGAGCCAAAAGCGCCCGCCCTGGATGTCGACAGCCTGCTCCTGGATGGCATACAAGACCCCGGCAATCTCGGCAGTATTTTGCGCACGGCGGCGGCGGCGGGATTTTCGCAGGTGCTGCTATCCGCCGACTGCGCCGCCCCCTTCTCGCCCAAGACACTGCGCGCCGGGCAGGGCGCACAGTTCCAGTTGCAAATCCACGAAGCCGCCGACCTGGCCGCGTTTCTTGCCGCCTTTACCGGCCCTTCCCTTGCGACCGCCTTGCAGGACGCCGAATCGCTCTACGCCATCGACCTGCGTCCGCGCCCCGTGGCCTGGGTGTTTGGCGCGGAAGGTTCGGGCGTGCGTTCTCCCGTGCTGGCCGCCGCGCGACAGCGCGTGCGCATCCCCATGCCCGGCGCGCAAAGCGTGGAATCCCTGAACGTCGGCCACGCCGCCGCCATCTGCCTCTTTGAAACGCTGCGGGTCAGGGGGTAGGGATCAGGAATCAGGAATCAGAAAAAGTTACCGGCGGCTTTGCCGCCGCATATATGGGTGGACGCCTGCCCAATAATCTGCCGTCGACGAAGCGCTACCAAACTCCCTCCCCTGAGAAGGGGAGGGCTGGGGAGGGGTTTGCGGCAGTGGAGCAGGCACCAAAGTCGGATGCAAAACGAACCGTCGCAAACCCCCCTCAATCCCCCCTTGTGTGCGGCTTCGCCGCATCTGGCTTCGCCAGACCAGCCTGCGGCTGTCCTCCGGCCTTCGGCCTCCGCAGGGGGGAGGCGAACCGCGCGCGCCAGATACGCCCAGGCGATGCCAACCTTTGGAACTTTGTTGTCTGTAATCTGTAATCAGAGACCTGCGCCAACGGACGACTGATCCACAGACCACGAAGCGAGCATAGCGAGCGCTCTGTCCTCAGTCCTCTGTCTTCTGTCCTCCACTTTGAATTGCGCCCATGTGCGGAAGATGTGCAGCCCGCAAGGTTGCGCAAGGACTATAATGCGAAACTCCTTGGCCCTGGGCGGCCGTTTTCAATCATCGGGATCTTTTATGACAGTTTCTTCCGTTTCCGGGCTGGTGGCCTTGCAACCCTTGATCGACGAACTCTGGGAGCGTCGCGAGAAAATGAATCCGCAAAGCGCGGCGGCGGAAATCCAGGCGATTGAGGATATCGTGGCGGCGCTGGATACGGGCGCGTTGCGTGTGGCGGAGAAAATCGACGGGCAATGGGTGACGCATCAATGGATCAAGAAAGCGGTGCTGCTCTCTTTTCGCATCCGCGACAACGCGCTGCTGCAAGATGGCGTGTCGCGCTATTACGACAAGGTGCCCACCAAGTTCGCGGCGTATACAGAGACGGACTTTGCGCGCGGGGGATTTCGCGTCGTGCCGCCAGCGGTTGTCCGGCGCGGCGCGTACATTGCCAAGAACGCGGTGCTGATGCCTTCCTACGTGAATATCGGCGCCTACGTCGACAGCGGCACGATGGTGGATACCTGGGTGACGGTGGGTTCCTGCGCGCAGGTGGGGAAAAACGTGCATCTTTCCGGCGGCGTCGGGCTGGGCGGCGTGCTGGAACCCTTGCAGGCCAATCCGACCATCATCGAGGACAACTGCTTCATCGGCGCGCGCTCCGAGATCGTCGAGGGCGTGATCGTCGAGGAAAACTCGGTGATTTCCATGGGTGTGTATATCGGTCAATCCACGAAAATCTATGATCGCGCAACCGGCGAGGTGCATTATGGCCGCGTTCCCGCGGGTTCCGTGGTGGTTTCCGGCAACCTGCCCGCCAAGGACGGCAGTCACAGCCTGTATTGCGCGGTGATCGTCAAGAAGGTCGACGCGCAAACCCGCGCCAAGACCAGCCCCAACGATCTGTTGCGCGATTGAGTTTTCACGCATAGCGCGTATGCTTTGGATGTTCAATGGAGAGGATGGCAAGTCATGATTCTGGACAAACTTTTTCAACTCATGTCGGAAAAACAGGCCTCCGACCTGTTCGTTTCCGCCGGAACGCCGATTCATATCAAGATTCACGGAAATTCCATGCCGGTCAACCAGCAGGTGATGACGCCCGACATGATCGAGAAAATCGCCCTGGAATTGATGACGGTCGAGCAGGCGCAAGCCTTCGAGAACGACATGGAAATGAACCTTTCCTTCGGCATGCCGCAGGTGGGCAATTTCCGGGTCAATCTCTTCCGCCAGCGCAATTCCATCAGCATCGTCGTGCGCTTCATCCAAAGCAATATCCCGGAATTGAGCACCCTGGGGTTGCCGCCGATCATGGGCGACTTGATCATGGAAAAGCGCGGGCTGATCCTGATCGTCGGCAGCACGGGTTCGGGCAAATCCACCACGATCGCGGCCATGCTGGATTTTCGCAACATCAATCGCAGCGGGCATATCCTGACGGTGGAAGACCCGATAGAGTTCCTGTTCCGGCACAAGAAATCCATCGTCAATCAGCGCGAACTGGGCATCGACACGCACGATTGGGCGTCCGCCCTGAGAAACGCCATGCGCCAGGCGCCGGATTGCATCATGATCGGCGAAATCCGCGACAAGGAAACCATGCAGGCGGCGCTGGCCTATGCCCAGACGGGCTGCATGTGCGTGGCGACCCTGCACGCCAACAACAGCTATCACGCCCTGAACCGCATCATCAATTTCTTCCCGCTGGAAAACCGTTCGGCGCTGTTTCTGGAATTGACCACCAGCCTGCGCGCCATCGTCTCCCAGCGCCTGGTGAGAAAGCCGGATGGCGTGCGCATCCCCTCGGTGGAAGTGCTGCTCAACACGCGCCATATCAGCGAGCTGATCGAGCGGGGCGAGGTGCAGGCCATCAAGGAGGCGATGGAACAAAGCCTGGCGCCCGGCTCGCAGACCTTCGAGCAGGACCTGTTCCGGCTGTACCGCGAGGGCGTCATCACGCTGGACGAAGCCCTGGCCAATTCCGATTCGCCCACCAACCTTTCCTGGCTGGTGAATAATTCCACCATCGATACGGGCGCGGACAAGGGCGAACTCCGGCACACCGACAAATCGCTGGAATTCGAGCAAAGCGACGAGGAAAGCGGCGCGTCCTTCAAGGAATTCACCTTCTCGCTCGACAGCACGCCGGACGCCTGATGCCCACGCCGTCCCTGTTCATGCCCATGCCGCGCGCCGCCGCCGAACCTTTTCCGGCGCGTCCGCGCTCCTTCTTGCGCGCATGAACGCCCAAAGCCGTGCGCCCCGCAGGGTAACGAGCAAGCAGTACCGTCCGCAAAAGGCGCGGCGCGAGCGGTTGCTGGCGGGTATCGGCGAGGGTGTGGCGGTGATTCCCACCGCCACGGAAAAGCTGCGCAACCGGGATACGCCGTATCCCTATCGTTTCGATTCCGATTTCTGGTATCTGACGGCTTTTCCCGAACCGGACGCGGTGTTGGTGCTGGTAAATGGACGCGCCCTCTTGTTTTGCCGGGAAAAGGACGCGGAAAGGGAAGTCTGGGAAGGGTTTCGCTACGGGCCAGAGGCGGCAAGAGCGGTTTTCGGGTTCGACGCGGCTTTTCCCTTGTCCGCCCTGGAAGCGCAATTGCCGCGACTCCTGGCGGACAAACCGGCGCTCTGGCACGCCCTGGGGCAGGACAGCGAAAACGACGCCCGCATTGCCCGCGCCCTGAACGCGGTGCGCGACATGAGCCGGGCCGGGGTGCGTCCGCCCGCGCTCCTGCACGATTTGCGGCAGACCCTGGACGCCATGCGCCTGATCAAGGACACGACGGAACTCGCGCTCATGCAACAGGCCGCCGAGATTGCCGCCGCCGGGCATCTTCGCGCCATGCGCGCCTGCCGTCCCGGCAGGTTCGAGTATGAACTGGAGGCGGAGTTGAGCTACGAATTCCGTCGCCGAGGCGCGGCGGGACACGCCTACACGCCGATTGTCGCCGGCGGCGGCAATGCCTGCGTGCTGCATTACGTGGAAAACGACAAACGCCTGCCGGACGGAGGACTGGTGCTGATCGACGCGGGGAGCGAGGTTTGCGGTTACGCCGCGGACATCAGCCGCACGTTTCCGGTCAATGGGCGATTTTCCGCCGCGCAGAAGGATTGTTATGAAATCGTGCTGGCCGCGCAAGCGGCGGCGGTAGCGGCCATCCGCCCCGGCGCGAGCTTCGACGCGCCGCATGTGGCCGCCGTGCGGGTATTGACGCAAGGCATGGTGGATCTGCGCCTGCTGTCCGGCACGGTGGATGGCCTGGTGGAATCCGGCGCGTATCGGCGGTTCTACATGCACCGCACAGGACACTGGCTGGGACTGGATGTGCATGACGTAGGCAATTACCGGCAGGGCGAGACGTGGATTCCCCTGGCGCCCGGCATGACGCTGACCGTGGAACCCGGCCTCTACATCCGCCCCGCGCCCGATGTGCCGAAGCCGCTGCACGACATCGGCATTCGCATCGAGGATGATGTCATCGTCACGAAACGGGGCTGCCAGGTCTATACGCACGCGCCGCGCACGGTGGCGGAAATCGAAGCGGTCATGCAAGGGCGCGATTGAAGGCGAAGAATGCCATGTCCACCACTCATCCCCGACGAAGCGCGATCACGCTCCCTCCCCTGAGAAGGGGGGGGCTGGGGAGGGGTTTGCGGACGTGGAGCAGGAGGCAGGAGACAGAAGTCAGGAGACAGAGGAAGCAGGCGGCGCGCCGCGCCGGTAAAAATCTGTCTTTCCCACGGAGGAATGCAGCCGGTGTCTTCGCGTGAGCCGTTTGACGCCGCCATTCTGATGGGGCGTTTCCAGCCTTTTCACCATGCGCATGCCGCCTTGTTGCGGGCGGCGCTGGTGCGCGCCGGACGTGTGCTGGTGGTGTTGGGGTCGGCTTTTGCGGCAAGAAACATCCGCAATCCCTTTACGGAAAAAGAGCGCGCGATGATGATCCGTGCCAGCCTGGGTGCGCGCGCGGCGCGGCGCGTGTCATTCGTCTGCGTGCGCGATTATTATGACGATCGACGCTGGGCGGTGGCGGTGGCGCGCCGCGCGCAGGAAGAGATGCAGGAACAGGGCGTTTCTCCCGGCGCGCGCGTTGCGCTCGTCGGCTTTCACAAGGACGCTTCCAGCAACTATCTGCACTTTTTTCCGCAATGGTCACTGCTGACGCTGGAACGCCAGGGCGACCTCAACGCCAGCGCCATCCGCCGGATGTACTTTACCCAGGAGGCGGACGCCTCCTGGTCGGCGCTTCTCCCGCCCGCCGTCGCCCGCTTTCTCGAAGACTGGCGCGCAAGCGCCGATTTCGCCGCCATGCAGGAAGAATACCAGGCGGTCATCGCCTATCGGCAAAAATGGGGCGCAGGCCCCTTCGTGACGCTGGACGCGCTGGTGACGGCAGCGGGACACGCGCTGCTGGTGCGGCGCAAGAACGCGCCGGGACGCGGCCTGTGGGCAATCCCCGGCGGTTTCCTCGAAGGACGGGAACGGCTCTGCCAGGGCGCGCTGCGGGAACTGAAGGAAGAAACCGGACTGGACGCGCCGGATGCCGAAATCATGCACGCCCTGCGCGCAACCGCGGTCTTCGATCATCCCGACCGCAGCACGCGCGGGCGCATCCTCACACACGCGCACTGGTTCGCCCTGCCGCTCGCCACGCCCCCCGCCGTCCACGGCGCGGACGACGCCGCCGAAGCCCGCTGGTTTTCCATCGACGAACTGCCCGCCATGGAGACGGAACTGTTCGAGGATCACTTCCACATCCTCGACCACTTTTTATGCTTCGGGGGGCAGGAAGCAGGAATCAGGGATCAGGAATCAGGAATCAGGGATCAGGAATCAGGAATCAGGGATCAGGAATCAGAAGAAGCAAACCGCGCGCATACTGGCAACTGACGGGTGCAATTAAAAGTGGAAGAACCAAACGAAGTCCCGCCACTCGCTGTCCTCTTTCCCCCAATCCTTTGGGGGAGAGGGTGGTCCGGCAGGGACAGGAGCGCAAGGGGGCGGCACGGCGCGTTGTCAGGGCTTTTGGGAAAGTGCAGCCTGCAAGCCCGCTCCAAGCGGGGAG
>JAITEO010000173.1 GCA_031281985.1 Zoogloeaceae bacterium
CTGCATCTCCTCCTTGCCTTTCCATCTCTTCCTCCTACAAATAATTGCTAACCCCCTCCAGCCAGCAATTCTCATTCCAGAACACCTCCACTCTACATCCTCCACTTTGGATCGCACCCACCTTATAGGGGTGCAATCCAAAGTGGAGGAAAAACCTTTCCAAACAAAGCGTTGCCGCTTGCCGTCCCCTTGCAGGGTGCAACTTTCCCCAAAACCATGACAACGCGCCGCGCTGCCCCCTCCCGCCCTGCCGGGCACCCTCTCCCCCAGAGGATTGGGGGAGAGGGGACGGCAAGCGGTGGCGCCTCGTTTGTCTCCACTTTGGATTGCACCCTGATTCCTCTGATTCCTGACATCTGACATCTGACATCTGACCTCTGACCTCTGACCTCTGACTCCTGCCGCTGCCAACCCCTCCCCTGCCCTCCCCTTGTCAGGGGAGGGCGTATGCCGTTCGGCGGGTCAGGCGAGGGTATGTTCCAGCAGGATTTTCGTTCCGATCACGATCAGGATTGCGCCGCCGATGAATTCCGCCCTTGCCTTGAACTTCGTTCCGAACAGGTTGCCGATTTTCACGCCGCATACGCAGATGCAAAAGGTGATCACGCCGATGATGGCTGCCGCTTCCAGGATATTCACCGCGAAAAAGGCGAAGGTCACGCCCACCGCCAGGGCGTCGATGCTCGTCGCCAGCGCCAGCACCAGCATTTTCGTGAAGCGGAAGGAATACTTGTCCCTCTTTTCCTCTTCGTCGTGCGAAAAACTTTCCCATATCATTTTTCCGCCAATGAGACCCAGCAGGACGAAGGCAATCCAGTGATCCAGCCCCTGGATTTCCCGCGCGAAATGCACGCCCGCGAAATATCCGGCCAGCGGCATCAGGAACTGGAAAGCGCCGAAATGCACGCCGGGAATCGCCATCTCCCGGTAGCTCAGGTTTTTCACGGACAAGCCCAGCGCGATGGATACCGCGAATGCGTCCATCGCCAGGCCGATGGCAATGACGACGATTTCAAACAAGCCCATGCGCTTCTCTCCTGTATTCCGGCATGCAATATCTTGGCGCGGCATCCGCCAAAGAGAATGCGGCGCGGATTGGTTTCGTTTTTTTATGTGTTGTTGGCGTCGTTGGGGCGCAGCGCGTCCCAGAAGGCGTCGAGGATGACCTTGCCGTAGTTTTCCATGGGAAACATCTGGCGGTTGCTCTTGGTCCAGTTGAATACCAGGCCGGTCGTCAGGGATACCAGCGCGATGGTGGCCTGGTGCGGGGTGAGCGCCGTGCCGATCTGCCCTCTTTCTTTGGCCAGCTTGAAGGCGCGCAGGAGGATGTCGATATAGTCCTCGCCTTCATCCAGGTTCTTGCGCCGCAGTTCCGCCATCTCGCCCACGTATTCGCAGCGGTGCCAGAAAATCTCGATCAACCGGTAGAAATTCTGGTCGTGCGCCACCCGGTCCAGGAAGTCCTTGGTCGCCGCGCGCAAGAACGCCAGGGGATCATCGAGCAGGCCTCCCGCTGCAGCCTGCTCCTGCAAGGGACAAGCAAGGCGCTCGGTCATGGCGGAAAGAATATCCGCCTTGTTCTCGAAATACCAATAGATCGCGCCACGGGTCACGCCCGCCCGCTGGGCAATGGCATCCAGCGTGGTCTGGGAAACCCCCTGCTCGATGAAGCATTCCACCGCCGCATCCAGGATGTGGTTGCGGGTGATGCTGGCGTCTTCCTTGGTCTTGCGCACCATTTCAGGAACCCGTGGATTCGTCCGCCGGAGCTTTTTTTGCCTCGGGCGGGATGGAGGATGCGCCCTCCTCGCTTGCCCCGCCCTCTTCCGTTTCCGCTTGCCCTTCCCAGCCTTCCTGCCAGCCGCCGCCCAGCGCCTTGAAGAGATCGACCGCGGAAAGCAGGCGGTTGCGGCGCGCGGCGAGGTATTGCAGTTGGGCGGCATTCAGGGTGCGCTGGCTGTCCAGCACTTCCAGGAAACCGGAATAGCCGACTTCATAACGCGCGTTGGCAAGCCGCAGGGCGTCGCTCGCGGCGGCAAGCTGCGTTTGCAGTTCGCCTTCCGACCGATCGAAAAGGCTGAGCGAGGCCAGCGCGTCGCGTACTTCGCGGAAAGCGCCCTGCACGGTCTTCTGGTAATTCGCCAGGAGTTCGCGTTGCCGGGCGCTCGCCTGATCGACCCGTGCGCTGGTGCGTCCCCAGTTGAAAATGGGCGCGGTGATCGCCGCGCCATACGACCAGACTTCCGCAGGCCGGGTAAACAGGCTGGAAAACTGGGCGCTTTCGCTGCCCAAAAATCCGGTGAGACTGATCACCGGAAAATAGGCGGCCTTGGCCAGACCGATGCGGGCATTGGCGGCAACGAGCGCCTCTTCCGCCTGGCGCACGTCGGGACGCGCCTCGATCAGCGCCGAGGGCAGTCCCACGGGCGGCAGGGGAGAAAGCGGCACGGCGGCCTCCGCGAGCGGCTCGAGGCGCAGGCCGGGTTGTCCCGCCAGGAGGGCGAGCAGGTTTTCCGCCAGGGTGCGCTGGCGCAGGATTTCCGTAAGCTGCGCCGCGGTCGCGGCATGCGCGGCCACCGCCTGCGCGACTTCCAGATCGGAGGCCGCGCCCACATCCTTCTTGCCCTGCACGATGTCGCGGGTTTTTTCCTGGGCGCGCAGGGTGCGGCTCATGGCCAGCACTTCCACATCGCGCACGCGCAGATCCAGATAGACGCTGACCACCTGCGCAATCAGGGAAAGACGCAGGGAATCGCGCGCGAAGCGCCCGGAGAGCGCCTCGGCGCGCGCCGCCTCGTTGCTGCGCCGCAGCCGTCCCCAGATGTCGAACTCATAGCCGATGTTGAGCACGATGCGGCGGTTGGTGGAAGTCATCACCCCCATTTGCTGGCCGCTGGAAGTCTCGCCGCTGGTGCGGCTGCGAATGGACGCGCCCTGCAAATCGACGGTGGGAAAGTAATCCGCGCCCGCCTCGCGCGCCGCGGCTTCGGCGGCTTCCATGCGGGCAACGGCGGCTTCCAGGTCCTGGTTCCGGGTCAGCGTCTGCTCGATCAGTTGATCCAGCGTCGCATCGCCAAAGAGCTTCCACCATTCCGGGTTGATGGGGGCGGTATTGGTCAGGTTGCCGGCTTCATCCGTAACGTAGCGTTCGGGCAGACTGGTTTCCGGACGCCGGTAATCCGGCCCGATGGCGCAGCCGGAAAAAACGAGGGAGAGGCCCAGCGTCAGGGCGAGCCGGGCGGCGTAGGGATTATTGCGCATGATCGTCCTCCGGGTTGGCGGGCGCATCGGGTGAATGTCCGGGCGCGGGTTCGTCCGGAT
>JAITEO010000180.1 GCA_031281985.1 Zoogloeaceae bacterium
GTCTGTGGGGTTCTCGTAGGGGCGCACAGCGTGCGCCCGAAAAACCATCTCGCCGCATGACGGCCAACGGGCGCACGCAGTGCGCCCCTACGATTGGCCGGACATGTAGTGGGTTTCCCTTGCCTCTACCCAAAAAAGGGCAGGCTTCGCCTGCCCTTTTTTGCTGACTAACCCGGCAAAAAGTGGGTTTTCACTTTTTGCCGTACAGCCGTACAATCCCCAATCTGTCATCTTCCGTAACCATCTCGCCATCATGTCGAAAAAGCTGCTCGTTCTTGTCTTGTCCCTGGTCCTGGTGACTTCCGCCGCTCTGGGGGTGGCGTCCTATATTGCGCAGCATCCGCAGCCATTCACCGGCGACGCGGAGGAATTGCTGGCGGGGATCGAGGATGTGTTGGGCGGCGAGGGAACCTTGCGGTTGCAAGCCTCGGAAATCGATCTGGCCAAGCCGGACGCCCTGATTCGCACCGCCAGTCTTTCCCGCCTGCCGCCGGACCTGTTGCGCATTCCCCTGGCGAAATCGGTGCTCACCGAGGATTTCGTCGATTACTACGAACACAACGAAGCCCGGCTTTCCCTTTCCGGCACCTTGCGGCGCATGGCCTACGAACACAAGCTCGACTGGCCGGAACAACTCCTGGAAGGGGCGCTGGATGCGCCCGCGGAGCTTGCCCTGTGGCGTGACGAGGGCGGACGCCTGAAATACTTTGCCGTGACGATGACGCGCAATACGCTGGCGCGCGCCATCGGCATGGCCCTGCCGATGCTGCCGGATACGCAGTTGCGCGCGCTCGGAAAGCTCAGGGGAACGAAAACGCCACTGCTGCTGCTGGACTACGGCAAGGGACACCGCCTGTTGCTCCTGATCGAAGGGGATAGACTGGTCGCGCTGTCGCATCCCGGCATGCTGTTCATGACGGGAGCGGGCGAAGAAGAAGCGCTGGAAAACGCCCCCGCCGAAGCAGGGGAAGACGAAAGCGCGGCAACGGAAGAAGAAGAAGACGGCACGGAGGTTCCCGGCGTGCGCCAGTCGCGCCGCGCCGCGCAGGTATTGGCGCAGTTGCTGCAAGACAAGGCGGAAGCCTCGCCCTTTGCGCGGCATTTTCAATTGTCCGGCGCGACGCCGGAAAAAAAGCACGAGCTTTCCCTTGGCGCGGCGGTGTTTACCCTGGGCTATGATTATTTCGCGCCGGGGATTTCGGCCTTGCGTCTTCAGTTCGACGATCAGGGCGTCTGGCAGAGCGCGGCGCTGATCGATGACGCGCACTGGCCCAAGGAAGGGCTGGCGAGCGCGGCGCTGTGGTCGGTCATGCCGCATGGCGCGAGTTTTTGCGCGGTATTGCCGGTGAATTGGCCGCGTTTCGAGCCGATAGTCGATAGCATCTCCCTGGGATTGGCCGAGCAGACCCTGCAACCCGCCGACCTGCTGGCGTACTTTGCGCCCGCGGGCGCGGTATGCTGGTACGCGGACGAGCGCCTGTACCAGCCCCTGTTCGTCGCGCCGCTGGCAAAGCCCTTTCCCGGCGAGGTCTCCGAACAACTGTTCCTCTTGACTTCGCTGACCTACGGCAACATGAACAGCGCCGGATTGAAGGGCGACTATTCCTCGGAAAGTCACATGGGGCTGTGGCAGGGCGAGATTCCTTCCCGGTTCGGCGAAAAGACCCCGGACAATGAGGAACGCCTGCTGCACCCGGCGGTCGGCATCACCGGCACGGCGCTGTTCTTTTCGCCGCAGAAGCGGCTGGTGGACAAGGCCATGTCGGTTGCCAACAAACGCTTTCCGGCGCTGGCGGACAGCCTGCTGAAAAGCCCCGCGGGCGCGGAAAAACAGGGCGAGGAAACGCTGCTGTTCATCGATCCGTCCCGGCTTGCCAAGCTGTTGCAAAAAGAGATGTACGCCGCGCTGCCGCGAGATGATGAACCCATGTTTCGCAACGCCGCGGACGCCTATCTCGCGCCCCGCCTCGAAGCCCTGGGCAACTACCCGGTCACCGGCGTCCGCCTGCAAAAGGCAGGCGAAAAAGGCAACTGGCGGACGCTGGATTGGGAAGTGGTCGCGCAATCCGCCGGAAAGAGACGTTGATGGCGCCATCCCCAACCAGGGCGTGGAAGGCAGAAAAAAGCCCGACGCGCAAACATCCCGTATACATGGACAGGGAAAGGCGCGCCTTCCTGGGGGTACTGGCCTTGTTCCTGGCATCCCCGGCTCTTGCCCTGACGCCGAAGGCTCCGGGAAGAGAAGAAAAGTCCGCCATCCGGCTTTCGGCGGCGCAGCGGCGCGCGGTGCGGGCGTGGATCGTGCGGATTGCCGAGGCGCAACTGGCGCGCGGGCCGTCGCCGCGCTGGGCGCAGCGGGATTGTGCCGGACTGGTGCGTTTTGCCGTGGCCGAGGCGCTGGCCGAGCACGACGCGCGCTGGCAGCGTTCGATGGGCATGAGCGGGCGTCTGCCGCCGGATCTGGTGACGGACGCGGAACGCGCCCGCTTGCGGCATCGCTGGCGGCGGGCGGACGGCAGCGAGGGCGCGTATGTCGGCGCGTTGGCGCTGGTGCAGGAAAACAGCGTGCTGGTGGGACGGGATTTACGACTGGCGCAACCGGCGGATCTGCTGTTTTTCGATCAGGGCGACGAGCAACACCTGATGTTATGGACCGGGCGGCGCGTGGTGTATCACAACGGCTCGATGCCGACGCCGGAAGATGACGGCCTGCGCTTTGCCTCCATTGGCGCGCTGTTGAACTGGCCGGATACGCGCTGGCGTCCGGAAGCGGCGAACCCGAATTTCGCCGGAATTTTTTCGCTTGATTTCCTGGCTTGATTTTTTGACATGACCCTCATGAATACGATGACCAACAGATTTTCATGGCAGCAAAAAACAGGCGCCGTCCTGTTCTGCGCGCTCCTTTTCCTGGGTATTACACACGCTGCATCTGCGGAAGAGCGCGATCCTTCCAATTATCGCGCGCCGAAGGGCGTGCCCTTCTTCGTGCTGACGGATACGCAGTACGGATCGGCGGACAACGCCCTGTTGCGGATCGAGATTCCGCCCGGCAGCAACTGGGACGTGCGCGATTTCGGCGGCGTGGATATCCTGCTCTACCGCGTGCCGCAGCCCCTGGCCTTTTTGAAGGGACAGAAGAACCTGCATCGCATCGAGGTCAAGGCGCGTCCCAGGAATGACGGCGGCGTCGCCAACACGCTTTCCTATCTGTGGAGCAACGCCTGGAACTCGTCGCGCAGTCTGTGGCGCGACCTGTTCTCGCGGCAGGCGAAGTATTCGGTGACGGCAACGGTTCCGGCGCTGGGAACGCGCACGGTTTCTCCCCAGTACCGCCCCACGACGCCGTTCAAGCCGCTGGAAGGATTTACGCTGACGCACAGTTT
>JAITEO010000194.1 GCA_031281985.1 Zoogloeaceae bacterium
CCCGCCCGCTTCATCGCCGCCGCCGAACGCTTCAATCTCATGCACTACATCGACCGCTGGGTGATCGAAAACGTCTGCCGCCAGCTTTCCGAATGGCAAAAAGCGGGGATCGTGCCGAACGTGGAGCGCTTCTCCATCAACATCTCCGGCGCCAGCCTCTCGGATCGGGAATTCCCGGATTACGTGCACGAACAGATCGAACGCTACCAGGTCGACGCCTCGCGCCTGTGCTTCGAAATCACGGAAGGCTGCGCCATCAGCCAGCTTGCGAACGCGCTGAATTTCATCAAGCGCGTGCGCGGCATGAAGGCTTCATTGTCGCTCGACGATTTCGGCAGCGGCTTTTCCTCCTTTAGCTACTTGAAGCAGTTCCACGTCGATTACCTGAAGATAGACGGCCTGTTCATCGCCAACGTCGACCACGACGCCTCGGATCGCGCCGTGGTGCAATCCATCGTGCAACTGGCCAAGGCGCACGGCCTGAAGACCATCGCAGAATTCGTCAGCAGCGAATCCATCCTGAAAGTCGTCCGGGAACTGGGCATAGACTACGTGCAAGGCTACGCCCGCCACATCCCCGAACCGCTGGAGCACCTCATCCATGTTGACGGCAAAAAGTAAAAACCTACTTTTTGCCGGTTTCATATAGCAAAAAAGGGCAAGCGAAGCTTGCCCTTTTTTGGGTAAAGGCAAGAGGAAACCCACTACCGCTCATCCGCCCGGACGTAGGGGCGCGCTGCGCGCGCCCGCAAACCGATCCGCCGCACCACTGCTTGCCGTCCCCTCTCCCCCAATCCTTTGGGGGAGAGGGTGCCCGATAGGGCGGGAGGGGGTGGCACGGCGCGTTGCCAAGGATTTTCCGGGAAACGGCAAACGCTCGCGCTTCGTCCGGAAAGGCTTTTCCTCCACCTTGGATCGCACCCCGCTCCGTCTTCTATTCTCCCTTCCCCCCGAATCACGCGGTAAAATGACGCCCTTTCCTTATCTCGACTTGACATCGACATGCAACATGGCATCCTGAGTGCACCCATCGGCAAAGCGCCGGGCTGTTGGCGGCGGTGGGGCGTTATCCTGGCCGCTTGTGGGCAGAGGGCGGAAAGTCCGGCATGAGCGACCTGTTCGAGACCGTTCCCGCCCTGGCGCGCGAGGAGCAAAGCGCGCGCGTTGTTTGGGGTCAGGTCTTTACGCCGGTGGCGATCGTGCGTCTCATGTTGGCGCTGCGCGAAAATCGTGGCCGGGTGTTGGAGCCTTCGGCGGGCGATGGGGCGTTTTCGCGGCATCTGCCGGGGTGCGTCGCCATCGAGCTGGATGCGCGGGTTGCTCCGCCTGGGGCGAGGGTGATGGATTTCTTCGCGCTCGATACGCGCGAACGGTTCGACACCATCATCGGCAATCCGCCCTACGTCCGCTATCAGGATATTGCCCGCGAAACCCGGCAGTTGCTGGACATGCGATTGTTCGACGGGCGTTCCAACCTGTTTTTGTTTTTCATCGAGAAATGCGTGCGCCATTTGACCGATGGCGGCGAGTTGATTTTCATCGTGCCGCGGGAATTCATCAAGCTCACGGCCGCCGCGCGTCTCAATGACTGGCTGTACGCGGAAGGCGGCATCACGCACTGGGTGGAAATGGGCGATAGAAAGGTCTTTTCCGATGCCGTGCCCAATTGCGCGATTTTCCGTTTCGTGCGCGGCGATTTTTCGCGGTCGACGCTTTGCCGGAAAATCGAGGACGCGGACTGGGAAAAGCGGGAGATGTCCCATTTCCACGGACAGATCGTTTTTACCCATTCGCCGCTCACCATCCCGCTTGCCGAGCTTTTCGATGTCCGGGTCGGCGGCGTGTCGGGCGCGGACGAGATTTATACCCACCCGGACGGCAATCTCGAATTCGTTTGTTCGCACACGGCAAGAACCGGCAGTACCCGGCGCATGCTCTACAATCTCCGGCACCCGCATCTGGAACGCCACAAGGCAAGGCTCCTGGCGCGTCGCATCCAAAAATTCGACGAAAGCAACTGGTGGCAATGGGGACGGGATTACTGCAAACGTCCCGGCGCGCGCATCTATGTAAATGCCAAGACCAGGAACCCACAGCCATTTTTCACGCATCCCTGCAAGGCGTATGATGGTTCCATATTGGCGCTTTTTCCCAAAGTCGGGATGGACATGCGGCGCGCCGTTCATCTGTTGAACCATGCCGTGCCCTGGGAAGAACTCGGGTTCGTCGTCGATGGGCGTTACCTGTTTACTCAGCGCACCTTGCAGACCTTGCGGTTGCCCGGCGTTTTTTCGGAACTGGGCGTGTCGGCATGATTCAGTGGTTTCCCGGTCACATGACTTCCGCCCGCAAGAAGGCGGCGGAGACCCTGGCGCGGGTGGATGTGGTGATCGAGGTGCTGGATGCCCGTCTGCCGGAAGCCAGCGCCAATCCCATGATCCGCGATTTGCGGGAATTCCGGCAGCGTCCCTGTCTGAAAGTGCTGAACAAGGCGGATCTGGCGGATGCGGACGTGACCAGGGACTGGCTGGAATTCTATCGCGCGCAGGCAAAGACGGCGCGGCATCCTACCCAGGCGGTGGCGGTTTCCTGCAAGAAGATGGGCGAGGTGGCGCGCATTCCCGTGCTGTGCCGCCAGCTTGCGCCGCATCGCGACGAACTGGCAAAGCCGCTGCGGATGATGATCATGGGCATTCCCAATGTCGGCAAATCCACACTGATGAACGCGCTCTTGAAGAAACGGGTGGCGGCGGTGGGCGATGAACCGGCAGTCACCAAATCCCAGCAGACGCTGGACTTGGGACGCGGCATGACGCTCACCGACACGCCCGGCCTGATGTGGCCGAAAATCGAGCGCGAGGCGGATGGCTATATGCTGGCCGCCAGCCACGCCATCGGCGTCAACGCCGTGCCAAGCGAGGAGGTCGCGCTGTTTCTCGCGCAGCTACTGCTTGCCCGCTACGCCCCGCTCCTGGCCGCCCGTTACCGCTG
>JAITEO010000305.1 GCA_031281985.1 Zoogloeaceae bacterium
ATCCCCCGCCCGGCTGCCACTTTTATCCACGCTGCAAGAAAGCCATGCCCCTCTGCAAGGAAACCTACCCACCCATGACCTCCTTCGCCACAGAGCGGAAGGTAGCGTGCTGGATGCAAAAAACGGCGGACGGCAACGCTTGAGGCGGCAAAAAACGCCGGTATCGGTGTAAAAGGAAGCGCGTCAAAACACCAAGGACAGAGGCCAGAATGCGCGGCAGTTTTCTGTCTTCTGAACCTCTGCCCCCTGTCAATGAAACACGATGGGACGCGCCGCGCCGCCGCCGCAGTAGTTGTCGAGAAAAGCGTCGATGGCCTCCTCGGTGCGTTCGGCTTCTGGAATGTCGTGGATTGCGTTGTTGAAGTGATGCGCGAACGCGCCTTGCAGGAAAAGAATGCGGCGAGCGTCCTTGTCGAGCAGTTCAAAACCCTCCTGTGCGGGATAGGCCAGCACGGAATAATGCGTACTGTCATAGACGATGTTCATGATCTCGCTCCCTGATGAAAAGTCAATCCAGCCTGCGTCTCCGGTACACTATCGGCATTCGCCCCGGCCGCCTTGAGAAAAACAGCCTGTCCCCGAACAAGGCAAAAAACACAGAGCAAAAAACACGCCATCTTTTCAGCGCGCAACCCCCGCCGACAAGGCAAGACCAGAACAAGAAAACGCCCCTCCGCAGAGGGGCGCATCCTACAAAACAGACGTCCGCGTCCAGGCAAACCCATCCATATCGCCTACACGACGTGAGAAAAACGTCTTTTCGCAAACGCCATGTTCAATCCATAGTGCCGTCAAGGTCCAGTGGCTGAGCCACCACCACCGGCACCTCCACCCCCGCCGCCAGCTGCGGGATCGATCGGCTCGCAGAGCATGTCTTCTGAGTAATGATCATCCATATCCCCCGCTTCAGGAGGAACAGTGGGGGGGGGGCCATCCTTACGAATATTGCCGGGATCGTAACCAGGACACCCCGCGACGATCAGGGAAATGGCAAAGGCGGTCAAAATGGCGCGCAACATGGTTTTATCCTTTCCAATGGAAACCACAGGGAAATCCCAGAACCGTGCTCATTATAGCAAGAAAGCAATGCGCGCAGGCGCGGAGGAAACGACAGAAGGTTATGAAATGGTGATGAACGGTAGGGTTTTTCCGACCGTTTCGGCAAAAGTTATAATCCTTCGTTCCTTTATCCTTTGCAAAGCGAATCCGTCATGTCCCAAACTGCCCCATCCCGTCACGTTCCCCTGCTCATTCTCGGTTCCGGTCCCGCCGGTTACACCGCCGCCCTGTACGCCGCACGCGCCAACCTTGCGCCCGTGCTCATTACCGGCATCGCCCAGGGCGGTCAGTTGATGACCACCAGCGAGGTCGACAACTGGCCTTCCGCCGTGGAAGGCATACAGGGGCCGGAATTGATGAGCCGACTGGAAGCGCACGCCCGCCGTTTTCATACCGAAATCATCTTCGATCACATCCACACGGCGCAATTGACGCAAAAACCCTTTACCCTCACGGGCGACGAAGCGACCTATACCTGTGACGCCCTGATCATCGCTACCGGCGCTTCGGCGCAGTATCTGGGATTGGCCTCGGAGACGGCCTTCCTGGGCAAGGGCGTTTCCGCCTGCGCCACCTGCGACGGCTTTTTCTATCGCGACAAGCCGGTCGCCGTGGTCGGCGGCGGCAACACCGCCGTGGAAGAGGCGCTGTATCTCGCCAACATCGCCCGTCACGTCCATCTGATCCACCGCCGCGCCACCTTTCGCGCCGAGAAAATCATGATCGACCAGCTTTACCGCAAGGTGGAGGAAGGCAAAATCAGCCTGGTGCTGGAGAGCGAACTGGAAGAAGTGTTGGGAGACGCCAGTGGCGTCACCGGCCTCGCCATCCGCCATCTGCCCGATGGCCAAACCCACAGGATCGATGTGCACGGCGTATTCATCGCTATCGGTCACAAACCCAACAGCGAACTGTTTGCCGGACAACTGGAACGCAAGGATGGCTACATCGTCACCTTCCACGGCAGCCGCCAAACCAGTATCGCGGGCGTATTCGCGGCGGGCGACGTGCAGGACCCGGTATATAAGCAGGCCATTACCAGCGCCGCCAGCGGCTGCCAGGCGGCGCTGGACGCCGAGCGCTATCTGGACGCCCTCCACACACAGAACAAGACATGAGCCGCCATCCGCCCGCCGCACCCAAGGCAGACGACGCATCCTTTTGCGCCCTCATGCGCGCGGAAGGCGTCACGCCCCTGCCGCCCCGCGCCCGGGTCGAACTCCAGACGCCGAAAAAGCCCCGCTTGCGCCTTGCGCCGGAGGACACCGCATACACGCCAGAAAACGACATCAGCATGGAAAATGCGGAAAACGCGGAGAACGCCCCGGAGCAGCATCGGCGCGCCGACCAGTCTCCCCGCGTCCTCGGCGATCTGCGCCGGGGACGTTGGCCGGTGCAGGCGGAAATCGATCTGCACGGTCTGACCCGTGACGAAGCCCTTGCCGCCCTGCGCGATTTCCTGGCCGATTGCATGACCCGCGGACTGCGCTGCGTGCGCGTCATTCACGGCAAGGGACACGCCTCGCCCGGCGGTCGCGCCATCCTGAAACCCATGACGCGCCAGTGGCTTGCCTGCCGCCCGGAAGTCCTCGCCTTTTGTTCCGCCCCACCCCGCGATGGCGGCGACGGCGCGCTACTTGTATTACTTTGCCGGCTCAAATCCGGCTAACGCCGGACATCTGGGTGTAGACGGCGGGCAGCCAAGCGGCAAGCGTGCCGCGGCCGGGAATGCGGAGATCGGGCGCGATCTCTTGCAGGGGAACCAGCACGAAGGCGCGCAGATGCATGCGCGGATGCGGCAAGACGAGATCGGGCGTCGCCATCTTCTCGTCGGCATACAGCAGCAAATCCAGATCCAGGGTGCGCGGCGCGTTGGGAACGCCGCGTCTGCGTCCCTGTGCGGCTTCCTGCGCGTGCAGGGCAAGGAGCAAGTCCCGCGGCGGCAGATGGGTTGCCACCAGCGCCACGGCATTGACGAAATCCGGCTGCGGCAAAAGACCGATGGGCGCGGTTCGATAGAGCGAAGAGGCACGCAACAAACGGGTCTGCGGCAGATCGTCCAAGGCATGCAGTGCAGCCTTTACACGCGCGCTAGGCTGATCCAGGTTGGCGCCTAGTGCAATA
>JAITEO010000036.1 GCA_031281985.1 Zoogloeaceae bacterium
AGACCAGCCTTCGGCTGTCCTGCGGCCTACGGCCTTGTGCCGGTTCAGTCAGCAAAAAAGGGCAAGCGGAGCTTGCCCTTTTTTGGGGTAAAGGCAAGGAAACCCACTACCTATCTGTACGATCCCGTAGGGGCGCGCTGCGCGCGCCCGTTGGCCGTTACGCGGCGTTGATGGGTTGCGGGCGCACGCAGTGCGCCCCTACGGAATCGTCCAGATGAGTAGTGGGTTGCGTCGCCTTTACCCCAAAAAAGGGCAAGCTCCGCTTGCCCTTTTTTGCTGACTGAATCGGCAAAAAGTAGCTTTTCACTTTTTGACGCCTTCAAGCCCCTAACGCCCGTTTCAGGGACAGCACTTCTTCTTCCGATTCGGACAGGATGCTCTGCATGGTTTCGGAATCCAGGATGCTGGCCAGGCGGGCAAGTTCTCCCTCATCCATCGCGTCGTCGTGCCAGGGAGAGATGGTGTTGGCGATTTTGTTGGCGACGAACAGCACGTCCGACAGGGTCTTGTTCGCGCCGATATTTCTATCCTGTTCGTGTTCCTGCACGGCGGCGAGAATGCTTTCCGGCTGTCCCAGCGCGGAAAGCAGGGCGTGGCCGATGTTGTCGTGCCAACCCACCAGGAGCGAGAACAGTTCCTCCTTGTTGGACACCAGTTCCGGATAACGGGCGGCGTGCGAGAGCAGATAGAATACGCCAATATCATGCACCATGCCCGCGAACATGGCCTCGTCGCTGTTTACCCCCTTGGCCCATTTGTTCGCCAGCACGCGGCACAGGGCGGCGACGTGTGCCGTATGCTTCCATACCTTGCGCGACAAATCGGCGAAAACCCGCATCTGGCGCGACTGGATGAGTTGTTCCATCGCCACGGCAAAGGAAACGGTGCGCACTGCCTCGATGCCGATACGCACGATGGCGCTCTTGACGTCCGCCACCGTGATCCCGGAAGGATTCATGGCAACGGAATTGGCCATGCGGATGATCTTGGCGCTCATCAGCGGCTCGACCCCCACCAGCTTGGCCAGTTGCTCGACGTTCAGATGCGGATTCTTCAGCGCCGCGCGCACCCGCATGGTGATGTCCAGAAAGGTGGGAAAGGTGACTTCCTCGCCGGAAAGATTCTCGGCAATGTCTTCCAGTATCTTGAAGGTGATGGAATTGCTCATGACAGAAAATACGACTCCAGAAATTTGCGGCGCCAGACGATGGCGGACAGTGTAAACCAGACGGCAAAAAGTGAAAATCTACTTTTTGCCGGGTTAGTCAGGGTTTGAAACCAGGCGAAGCCTGGCTTCAAACCGTTAAAAACCAAGGAAAAACCAGCGCGGCCTGCACGGTTCTCGTAGGGGCGCACTGCGTGCGCCCGTCTGCCGTCACGCGGCGGGATGGATTGCGGGCGCGCGCAGCGCGCCCCTACAGGATCGTGCAGAGGGTAGTGGGTTTTCCTTGCCTCTACCCAAAAAAGGGCAGGCTTCGCCTGCCCTTTTTTGCTGATTGAACCGGCAAAAAGTGGTTTTTCACTTTTTGACGTTTCTGTAATCCCCTAGAATGTCTCCTTTTCCACATCCGAGTTTGCCGTAATGAAATCCGCCTCCGCTCCTGTGCCGCTCGCGGCCAATTTTATCCGCAATATCGTGGAAGCCGATCTTGCCCACGGCCAATACGCGAGCCGCCGCTGGGCGGGAAAGCCCGGCCTGGGCGAAAGCCACGCCGAAGCCGCGCCGGACGCGGCGAAAATCCGCACCCGCTTTCCGCCGGAACCCAACGGCTATCTGCACTTCGGGCACGCCAAGTCCATCTGTCTCAACTTCGGCCTGGCCGAGCAGTTCGGCGGCCGCTGTCACATGCGGTTTGATGACACCAACCCGGAAAAGGAAGAAACGGAATACGTGGAATCCATCATCGGCGCGGTGCGCTGGCTGGGGTTCGACTGGCAGGATGGCAAGGAAAGCAATCTCTATTACGCTTCCGACTACTTCCCGCAGATGCTCGCCTGCGCCGAATACCTGATCGCGGCGGGGCACGCCTATGTCGATAGCCAGAGCGCCGAGGAAATGCGGCAAAACCGGGGCACGCTCACCGAACCCGGCCGGGACAGTCCCTGGCGCAACCGCGGCGTTGCCGAGAATGCGGCATTGTTCAAGCGGATGCAGGCGGGCGAATTTTCCGATGGAACGCACGTGCTGCGCGCCAAAATCGACATGGCCTCGCCCAACATCAACCTGCGCGACCCGGCCATTTACCGCATTCGTCACGCGAGCCACCACAGAACCGGCGATCGCTATTGCGTCTATCCCATGTACACCTTCGCGCATCCCATCGAGGACGCGCTGGAAAACATCACCCATTCCATCTGCACCCTGGAATTCGAGGATCAGCGCCCCTTCTACGACTGGCTACTGGAGCGCCTGGCCGAAGGCGGCCTGTTCCTGCGTCCCTTGCCCAAACAGTACGAATTTTCCCGCCTCAACCTCACCTACGTGCTGCTTTCCAAGAGAAAGCTGATTCAGTTGGTGGAAGAAGGCCACGTTTCCGGCTGGGACGATCCGCGCATGCCGACGCTGGTCGGCGCGCGCCGGCGCGGTTACGCGCCGCAGGGCTTTCGGCTCCTGATGGA
>JAITEO010000037.1 GCA_031281985.1 Zoogloeaceae bacterium
CGGCGTATCGCCAAACGACGTGTGCGTGAGCGCGTGCTGGTAGGCCGCGCGCGCCGCCGCGTCGTCCGAACTGCCCGCGCTGACCAGGAGCGCCAGCAGGCAGGCTACATCCGTCGCCAGATGCTCCATCCGCAGGCCGCCGCGACGAGTGCGGGGAAGTCTCAGGGCGCTTTTCAGGATATGCACCAGCGCAAGCTCCAAGGGCGAGAGGCGGCCATCCGCCCGCACCAGCGCGTTGGCGCACTGCATGCAGCGTTGTTTTTCCGGCTCGGTCAAGCCGCCCAGCACGGGCAAGGCCAGATCCAGAAGCGGCAGGCGGCTGCGCGGGCCGCGCTCCGCCAGCCATGCCGCGCAGTCCTGGACATTCCTGGCAAGCTCCGCGTCATGCGCCGTCGTGAGGATCGCCAGTTGTTTCTTGCGCAGTTCCGGCGTATCCGTTTCCGCGAACAACAATGCGTAAATGGCGGCCAGCGCGCCCTTGGACGTATGAACGTCCCTTCCCTCCTGCGCGGGCAGGTCGGCGATGAAGGCCTGGGCATAGACCAACTGCGCGGGCGCTTCCAGGCCAATATCCAGAAAGCCGCTGCCGCCGCCTTCGCCTTGTGCCGCCGCCTTTGTCCTTCGCCCGCCCGGCGCGCTTGCCTGCACTTTTTCGAGCGGAATGTTTTCGATGCGGGCAATCCGTTTTTCTATGGGCGGATGCGTGGCGAACAGGCCGGAAAACAGCGAAAAGCGGCGCATGCCTTCGCCAAAGAACAGGTGGCTGGCTTCTTCCGCCTGCGGATGCTCGATGCGCGTGCCGAATCCGCCCATCATGCGCAGCGCGCCCGCCAGACCATCCGGGTTGCGGGTGAATTGCACGGAAAAGGCGTCCGCCAGGTATTCCCGCTCACGGGAAATGGCCGCCTTGATGATTTTGCCGAAGAATACGCCAATCGAACCCACCACCACCAGCAGCAGCCCCAGCAGCATCACCTTGCCCCGATCCTTGCTGCGCGACGATGGCTGATTGCGCAGGAGGCGGTTGCCGATGACAGTAAGGAACAAGATGCCGTACAACACGCCGATCAGGCGCAGGTTGAGGCGGGTGTCGCCGCTGACGATATGGCCGATCTCGTGGCCGATGACGCCCTGCAACTGATCGCGATTGCAGTGTTCGAGCAACCCGCGCGTGACGGCAATCACGCTGTCCGCCGGCTTCATGCCCGCCGCAAAGGCGTTCATGCCTTCTTCCTCATCCAGCACGAAGACCTTCGGCGCGGGGATTCCGGCGGCAATGGACATTTCATCGACCACATTGAGCAGGCGGCGTTCCTCGATCTCCGCGGTTTCACGCGCCAAGAGGCGTCCGCCCAGCTCGCTGGCGATGAGCGCGCCGCCCATGCGGGAAATCTGATGGATTTTCCAGAGCGAGGCGATTGCAATCGCGCCGCCGACCAGGAGTGTCGTCCAGCCCAGGTATTCCCAGTTGAGAAAGCGCCTCCAGGTGCTCTGCGCCATGTTCGCCGCCATGTCCGCGATGCCGGTTTTCGGGTCGATGATGAGGATGGCGTTATCATGCATATACTGTATATGCGGCCCGAACAGGAAGATGACGCCCAGATAGATGACCAGGATGATGGCGCACACCGCCAACGCGAACCACAGCACCAGCCAGCGGCTGTTGCGCCGCGCCTTGGTCTGCGCGTTGAAGAAATCCATGCCGGAGACGACCTGGGAAAAGCGGACTTAGGAGAACTTGACTTGCACGTTCTGACGCGCAGCCGGCGTATCCGTCTCCCACTGCGTCGCCGGCTTGAAGCCGAAGGGCGCGGCGAACAGCACGCTCGGAAAACGCTCGCGCTGGATGTTGTAGTGCATCACCGCGTCGTTGTACGCCTGGCGGGAAAAGGAAATGCGGTTTTCCGTGGAAGCGAGTTCTTCCTGCAATTGCAGCATGTTTTCGTTGGCCTTGAGATCGGGATAGGCTTCGGAGAGCGCGAAGAATTTGGTCAGAAGACCGGCAAGCCCGCTTTCCGCCGCCGCCAGTTCCGCCATTGCGCCGGGGTCCTGCGCCACTTTCTTTGCCGCCGCCTGCGCGCCGTTGCGCGCGGCAATCACCGCCGTCAGCGTTTCGCGCTCGTGCTGCATGTAGCCCTTGGCGGTCTCGACCAGATTGGGAATCAGGTCATAGCGCCGCTGCAACTGCACATCAATCTGGGAAAAGGCGTTCTTCATCTGGTTGGCCAACGCCACCAGACCGTTGTAGATGACAATCACCCCGATCACGCCAAGCACCACGATGCCAAGCACCACCCAAAAAACAATGCGAATACCGTCCATGACCGAATCTCCCTTGATGAAAGACAAGAAAACCTGCGGCGAAAAGTGTAAAGCAATGTCAGGAAATAGCAACACTGTTTTTGGGGACTGTTTTGGGGGGCGGAAGACAGAGGACAGAGCGCTCGCTGCGCTCGCTTTGTGGTCTGTATCCAGTAGTCCGTGGGCGCGTGTTGGGCGGGATGTGCTCCGTAGGTTCGTTCTGATTACAGAATACAGCGTACAAAGGCCGAAGGCCGCTCTGTCTTCTGTCCTCTGTCTTCTGTCTTCTGAACCAGCAATTGCCATATGTCGTGACTTGCAGTAGTCTTCCGAGTTTCCTTGCGCCAAGGCAAGGGCGTTCAAGTACGAGGATCCGCATGAAAAAGGATTTGCGCGAAGCCGCGCTGGAGTATCACCGTCATCCAACACCGGGCAAGATTTCCATTTTCCCTACCAAGGGGCTGACCAATCAGCGCGATTTGGCGCTGGCCTATTCGCCGGGCGTGGCCGCGCCTTGCGACGCCATTGTCGAAAATCCGGCGGCGGCGGCGGAATACACTTCGCGCGCGAATCTGGTGGGCGTCGTCACCAATGGCACCGCCGTGCTGGGTCTGGGCAACATCGGCCCGCTCGCCGCCAAGCCAGTGATGGAAGGCAAGGGGTGCCTGTTCAAGAAATTCGCCGATATCGACGTGTTCGACATCGAGCTGGCCGAAAATGACCCGGACAAGCTGATCGACATCATCGCCTCGCTCGAACCCACGCTGGGCGGCGTCAATCTCGAGGACATCAAGGCGCCGGAGTGCTTTTATATCGAAAACAAACTGAAGGAACGGATGCAGATTCCGGTCTTTCACGATGACCAGCACGGCACCGCCATCATTTCCGCCGCCGCCATGCTGAACGGTCTCAAGGTCGTCGACAAGAAAATCGGGGAAATTCGCATCGTCTGCTCCGGCGCGGGCGCGGCGGCGATTTCCTGCCTGGACCTGTGGTGTCGCCTGGGGGTGAACAGGGAAAACATCACCGTCTGCGACTCCAAGGGCGTAATCTGGGTGGGGCGCGACGAAAAGCTCGACGCTTCCAAGGCGCGTTACGCGCAGAAGACCGAGGCGCGCACCCTGGGCGACGCCATCGTCGGCGCAGACGTGTTCCTCGGTCTTTCCACCGCAGGCGTGTTGAAGCCGGAAATGCTGACGGGCATGGCGGCAAATCCGCTGGTTTTCGCGCTCGCCAATCCCACGCCGGAAATCATGCCGGAGGAAGCCAAGGAGGTGCGGCCGGACGCCATCATCGCCACCGGGCGTTCCGACTATCCCAACCAGGTCAATAACGTGCTCTGTTTCCCCTTCATTTTCCGGGGGGCGCTGGATGTGGGCGCGACGCGCATCACCGTGGAAATGAAGCTCGCCTGCGTACACGCGATCGCCGCCATGGCCGAGGCGGAAGTTTCCGACGAGGTGGCGGTGGCCTATCCCGGCCATCAACTGGAATTCGGCCGCGAATACCTGATCCCCAAACCCTTCGATCCGCGCCTGATCGTGCGCATCGCGCCAGCTGTGGCGCGGGCGGCGATGGATGCCGGCGTCGCCACCCGCCCGATTGCGGATTGGGACGCCTATCGCCAGCATCTGACCGAATACGTCTATCAGACCGGCGCGGGGATGCGCGCCATCTTCCAGGCGGCGCGGCAAATGCCCAGCCGGCGGGTGCTCTATGCCGAGGGCGAGGACGTGCGCGTGTTGCGCGCCGTACAGATCGTGCGCGAGGAAAAGCTGGCGCATCCCATCCTCATCGGGCGCGCCCAGATCATCAACCGGAACCTGCAAAAGACCAATCTGAAAATCCTCCCCGGCGTGGATTTCGAGATCATCGACCCGGACAGCAACGCCTATTACCAGGAATGCTGGCAGACCTATCACCAGTTGATGAAACGCCAGGGCGTCACGGTGGATATGGCCAAATTGCGCGTGCGCTCCGATTACACGGCGCTGGGCGCGCTGCTGGTGCGCCTGGGACATGCCGAAGGGCTGATCTGCGGGCTTTCCGGACATTTTGATCTGCATTTGCGCGAAGTCGATGAAATCATCGGCAAAGCGCCGGGACACAGCACCCTGGCGGCAATGAACCATCTGTTGCTGCCGGGACGCTCGCTGTTCATCTGCGACACGCATGTCAACGAAAACCCGGACGCGCAGCAATTGGCCGACATCACCCTGATGGCCGCCGAAACCGTGCGCCGTTTCGGGGTCACGCCGAAAATCGCGCTGTTGTCGCATTCCAATTTCGGTTCCGCGCAATCGGCTTCCGCCCTCAAGATGCGCAAGGCGCTGGCGCTTGTGCGCGAAAAAGCGCCGGGGCTGGAAATCGACGGGGAAATGCACGGCGACACCGCGCTTTCCGAGCACGTGCGCCAGTTCTCCGACCCGGATTCGCCGCTGAAGGGCGAGGCCAACATCCTGATCATGCCCAACCTCGACGCCGCCAACATTTCCTACAACCTGTTGAAGATGACGGGCGGCGATGGCGTCACCATCGGCCCCATCCTGATGGGCGCGGCCAAGCCGGTGCATGTGCTCACGCCCGCCGCCTCGGTGCGGCGCGTGGTCAATCTCACGGCGCTGGTCACCACGGAAAAAATCCGCGAATAAAAGCGGCCCGTGTTCGGAAAGCGCCAAAAAGCGATCCCCTACTTTTTGGCGCTTTCTTATGTTTTAATAGGTTTCCAACAGCCCCGGAGAATCCCCAATGAGCCATGAAAAATTCCGCCTGGTGACCCGCAGCGACTTCGATGGTCTGGTCTGCGCCGTCCTCTTCAATGAACTTGGCATGATCGACGACATCAAGTTCGTGCATCCCAAGGACATGCAGGATGGAAAAATCGACATCAATTTCCGCGACATCACCACCAACCTGCCCTACGTGCCGGAGGCGCATCTTTCCTTCGACCATCATCTTTCGGAAACGCTGAGAAATACCGGCGAGCGCAAGAACCACATCATCGACGCCAACGCCCCTTCCGCCGCGCGGGTGGTCTATGACTATTACGGCGGCAAATCCGCCTTTCCGGCCGTTTCCGAAGAAATGATGGTGGCGGTAGACAAGGCGGACAGCGCCCAATTCACGCGCGAGGAAATTCTCGAGCCGAAGGACTGGGTGTTGCTCAACTACCTGATGGACGCGCGCACCGGCCTGGGACGCTTTCGCGATTTCCGCATCAGCAATTACGCGCTGATGATGGATTTGATCAAGTATTGCAGGAACCACACGATCGGCGAGATTCTCAACCTGCCCGACGTGCGCGAACGCATGGAGCTTTATTTCGAGCACGCCGAAAAAGCCAAGGAACAGATCAACCGCTGCGCCAAGGTCTACAAGAACCTGGTGGTGCTCGACCTGCGCGCCGAAGACCCCATCTACGCCACGAACCGCTTCACGGTGTACGCCCTGTTCCCGCAGGTCAACATCTCCATTCATTGCATGTGGGGACTGCAAAAACAGAACACCGTGTTTGCCGTCGGCAAATCCATCCTGGATCGCAGCAGCAAGACCAACGTCGGCGAATTGATGCTCGCCTACGGCGGCGGCGGCCACGTCGCCGCCGGCACCTGCCAGATCGCCAACGATCAGGCCGACGCCGTGCTGCAAAAACTCATCGCCCAAATCACCGCGGATTGAAGAGACGGCAAAAAGTAAAACGCCACTTTTTGTCGGACTATCTTGGGGTTTGAAGCCAGGCAAAGCCTGGCTTCGAACCGTGCAAACCCAACGCAAAACCAACGCGGCCAGCACGCTCTCGTAGGGGCGCGCTGAGCGCGCCCGTCGGCCGTCACGCGGCGGA
>JAITEO010000064.1 GCA_031281985.1 Zoogloeaceae bacterium
TGCAACAAAAAACGCTGACGCGCACGCAGAGCGTCATTGTCTCGGAAAGGGCCTGGCGCACGGGCATGGGCGGATCGAGGATGTTTCTGCCGGTCGGGCAAAAGGCCGTCATCGACGATCTCCTGAAGGGCATGATCGTGCAGTCGGGCAATGACGCCGCCGTCGTGCTGGCCGAAGCGATTGCGGGCAGCGAGGAAGCCTTTGTCGCGCAGATGAACCGCGAAGCCAAGCGCCTGGGCATGAACCACACTCATTTCAGGAATGCCTCCGGACTTTCCGACGCGGAACACCTCAGCACGGCGCGCGATCTGGCAACGCTGGCGAGCGCCCTGCTGCGCGATTTTCCCGAGGAATACGCGCGCTACTATTCCCTGCGCGAATTCCGCTACAACAACATCCATCAGAAGAATCGCAACCTCCTGCTGGGGCGGGCGGATACCGGCGTGGATGGCATGAAGACCGGCTATACCGAAGCGGCGGGCTGGTGTCTCATCGCTTCCGCCCTGCGCGGCGAACGGCGGCTCGTGTCCGTTGTGCTGGGCGCGTCGAGCGAAGCGGCGCGCGCTTCGGAATCCCTGAAACTCCTGAACTGGGGCTACCAGTTCTTTGACGCCGTCAAGCTCTACGAGGCCGGACAATCCATTTCGGAATTCAAGGTCTGGAAGGGTTCCGAAGGCAAGGTCAAGGTGGGCTTTCAGAAGCCCTTCATTCTCTCCATTCCCAAGAACGCCCGCAGCAAGCTCGCCGCCACGCTGGTCTCCCGTCAGCCCTTGCTGGCCCCGGTACGCAAGGGACAGGTCATCGGCACGCTCAAGTTTTCCCTGGAAGGCGAAAGCTATGGCGAATATCCGGTGGAAGCCCTGGAGGACGTGCCGCTGGGCAATTGGTTCTACCGCTTCATCGACACCGTGCGCCTGTGGTTTGCCTGATTTTATCTTTCCATCATGACGCCGGAAGCATCGTTCCTCGAATATCCCACGCCTTTCCCGCTGAAAATCATGGGCGAGGCGAAAGCGGAACTGGAGGCGCTGGTGCTGGACATCGTGCGCCGCCACGACGCAAGCTTCACCCCGGAGCGCGTGGAGCGGCGCTTGAGTTCCCAGGGGCGTTACCTCTGCCTCACCTGCACCGTCACCGCCACCTCGCGCGACATGTTGGATGACCTGTACCGCGAATTGAGCGCGCATCCGCGCATTCGTTACGTGCTCTGAAACATGGAGATGCGCCTGCGCCGTCTGGGGCAAACCGACTACCTCGCCGCCTGGGAAGCGATGCGCGCATTTACCCGCGCGCGCGCTTCGGATACGCCCGACGAACTCTGGCTCACCGAGCATCCGCCGGTATTCACGCTGGGCGTGGCGGGCAGACCCGAACACATCCTGCGCGATGTCGGCATTCCCGTGCTGCGCACCGATCGCGGCGGACAAGTGACCTATCACGGGCCGGGACAACTCATCCTCTACCTGCTGCTGGATTTGCGCCGCCGTCATCTGAAGGTGGCAGAAATGGTGCAGGGCATGGAAGCGGCCATCATCCGCATGCTGGGCGACGCGGGACTGCCGACCCAAAGGCGCGCGGGCGCGCCGGGGGTCTATCTGGGCGCGGAGGGCAACGGCGCCAAAATCGCCGCGCTGGGATTGAAGGTGAGCCGGGGCTGCACCTATCACGGCCTGAGCCTCAACGTGGACATGGACCTCGCGCCCTTTGCCGCCATCCATCCCTGCGGCTATCCCGGCCTTGCCGTCACCAGCACCCGCGCCCAGGGGCTTGCCTTCGATGTCGCCGAAGCCGGAGAACGGCTGGCGCGCCAGCTCATCCGGGAATTTTCCGGTAAGGGAGCACCGCATGCGTGAGCGCGGCGTCAAACAAAAGGGCGAACAGAAGACCGCGCGCGTCATCCCGCTCGTCTCCGAACCCGTTGCGCGCCTGAAAAAGCCCGACTGGATCCGCGTAAAAGCGGGGGCGGCGGCGGGAAACTTTGGCGCGGTCAGGAAGCTGTTGCGCGCGGAAAACCTGCATACCGTCTGCGAGGAAGCCGCCTGTCCGAACATGGGCGAATGCTTTGGCCGGGGGGTTGCCACCTTCCTGATCCTGGGCGACATCTGCACGCGCCGCTGTCCTTTCTGCGATGTCGGCCATGGCCTGCCGCTGCCGCCGGATGCCGACGAACCCGCGCGTATCGCGCAGTGCGTCGCCCGGTTGGCGTTAAGTTACGTGGTCATTACCAGCGTAGATCGGGACGATCTGAAAGATGGCGGCGCCGCGCATTTTGCCGCCGTGGTGGCCGCCCTGCGCCGTGAGAATCCGCAAGTTCAGGTCGAACTCCTGACGCCGGATTTTCGCGGGCGGCTGGAAATCGCGCTCGAACAGCTCGCGCGCGCGCTGCCGGACGTGTTCAATCACAACCTGGAAACCGTCCCCCGCCTGTACCGCTCGGTGCGTCCCGGCGCGGACTACGCGCATTCGCTCCGGCTGCTGCGGGAATTCCATGCCCGCAACCCGCACATCCCCGCCAAGTCCGGCCTGATGGTGGGTCTGGGTGAGACGGACGCGGAAATCCTGGAGGTGTTGCAAGACCTGCGCGCCCACGGCGTCGAGCGGCTGACCATCGGCCAATACCTCGCCCCTTCGCGCCACCACCTGCCCGTACAACGCTATGTCCCGCCGGAAACCTTCCAACACTACGCCGCCGAAGCCGCCCGCCTGGGCTTCACCGCCGCCGCCTGCGCCCCCATGGTGCGCTCCAGCTATCGGGCAGATCAGGATCAGAGGACGGAGGACTGAGGACGGAGGACGGAACGGCCGAGGCGCGCTCTGCTTTTCATCGCGCCTGTTATCGGCTATCGCTACATTCTGTCCCCATCTTCTGCTTTTGTAATTATGCGCATACAATGCATACCCCAACCCGCCAAGAAATACCCCCGATTCGTTGTCCATGATCAAAAAAATTTCCGTCTCCGATCTGCTGCCTGGCATGTACATTCATGACCTGAACTGCGATTGGATAGAGCACCCCTTTCTCACCAACAGCTTTCCGGTGGATGGCAAGGCGCGCATCGCCAAGATTCGCAGCCTGGGCATCCGCGAGGTCTATATCGACACGGATCGCGGCCTGGATATTCCCGATGCGCCCACGGAAGAAGAGGTGCGGGCGGAATTGCAGCAGCGCATGGAAAACATCGCCAGCGGCCAGGAGCGCCCGCATCAGGTCGAACTGGCGGAAGAGACGCAACGCGCCCAGCGCCTGCATGCCGAAGCCAACCGCGTCATTCGCACCCTGATGACCGGGGTGCGCCTGGGCGCGCAGGTCGAGGTCGATCGCGTGGAACCGCTGGTGGAAAACATGGTGGATTCCATTTTCCGCAACCAGAACGCCCTCCTGCCGCTGGCGGGGTTGAAACTCCACGACGACTATACCTTCGAGCATTCGGTCAGCGTCTGCGCCCTGATGGTGGCGTTCGCGCGCGGACTGGAACTGCCGCGCCAGACCATCAAGGAAATCGCCCTGGGCGCGCTGCTCCACGACGTAGGCAAATCGAAGGTGCCGGACGCCATCCTCAACAAACCCGGCAGCCTCACCGCGGCGGAATTCACCCGCATGCGGGAACACGTGACGTTCGGCATCCAGATCCTGGAAGAAACGCCGGGAATCGCGCCCATCTCCATGCAGGTCGCCGCCCAGCATCACGAACGCTATGACGGCAGCGGCTATCCGCACCGGATGAAAGGCGAGGCGCTTTCGCTCTATGGGCAGATGTCTTCCATCGTCGATGTCTATGACGCCATTTCTTCCGATCGCGTCTATCACAAGGGAATGCAGCCTTCCGAGGCGCTGAAGAAACTGCTCGAATGGAGCGATCACCACTTCGAGGCGAAGCTGGTGCACAGCTTCATCCGCGCCATCGGCATCTATCCTTCCGGCTCGCTGGTACGCCTGGAAAGCGGCAGGCTGGCGGTGGTGCGCGAACAAAACGAGGGCGATCTGCTGCATCCGCAGGTCGAAATCATCTATCATGGCGAGCGCCGTTGCTATCTGCCGCCGGAACGCGTCGACCTGCGCCACAGCAACGACCGGGTGGTCGGTCACGAGGAATACAGCAAATGGAACATCGATCCCAAAACCTGGCTGCCCTCCTGATCCTCTGTCTCGCCATGCTGTTGTCTGGCGCCGCCCGCGCGCAGGAAGCCGAACCCGCGCCGCAAAACGCCACCCTCCTGGAAACCGCCAAGACCATGCAGGCGGAAGCCGAATCCCTGCGCAAGGCCGCCGACGCCCGGCTCGAGGAAGAAAACGCCGTCTGCGCGCGCAGGTTCCTGGAAAACGACTGCCGCGACGCCGCCAGGAAACGCCACCTGGAAAGCCTGCGCGCCTCCCGCCACCTCGCCGCCCAAGGCCGGAAACTGGAATACCAGGCGCGCGTGCAGGAACGTGATGCCAAACGCAAGGAACGCGCCGCCAAAGCGGAGGCGAGAAAACAAGGCGGTGATGTCGCCGCTCCCCTGGATTGCTCCGCGCCAGAGTCCTGCGAAGCCGACGCCACGCCGCCCTGATCCCCGCCCATGTGTCTTGCTTTGCCCGCCCGCGTCGTGCGCCTGATCGCGCCGGATAAGGCGCTGGTCGACTTATCCGGCGTCCAGCACGAAATTTCGCTGGCACTGGTCGATGAGGTCGCTCCGGGCGACTATGTCCTCGTGCATGTCGGCTACGCCCTGAACAAACTCGATACGGCGGAAGCCGAGAAAACGCTGGCAATAATGCAAGAACGTCAAAAAGTGAAAAACCACTTTTTGCCGGGTTGATTTGGGGTTTGAAACCAGGCGAAGCCTGGCTTCAAACCGTTAAAACCCAAGGAAAAACCAGCGCGGTCTGTGGGGTTCTCGTAGGGGCGCACTGCGTGCGCCCGCAAACCATTTCGCCGCGTGACGGCTGGCGGGCGCACGCAGTGCGCCCCTACAGGATCGTGCAGAAGGTAGTGGGTTTCCTTGCCTTTACTCCAAAATAGGGCAGGCTTTGCCTGCCCTTTTTTGCTATATGAAACCGGCAAAAAGTAGGTTTTTACTTTTTGCCGCCTAAATTATCCGGTCAACGTTTTGTCCCAGATGGGGCGGGTTGCTGGTGGCGGGGAGGGCGTTGATGAGTTGCAGGGCGGCTTGTGCCTGCAGGTCGATGGCTTTCTTGAGCACGGCCATATTGACGACATCCGGCGCTTGGCTGGCCTGGCTGGCCAGACTGCCGACGTTGTTGTTGATTTCCATGATGACGGGTTCCCTTCTGCGCGACGCGGGATTACAGTATAGCCTCTTTTGAACCGAGCAGGACTTGCTTGCCATGTCGAATCCGCATCCGAAAACCACGCCGAAATCCGCGCCGAAAACCCAGGAACCCGCGGCGAAACACGAAGAAAAGGAACGCTTTCTGGAAGAGGTCGTCGGCGATCTCGACGCCTTGGCGCGGGAGACGCTTGCAAGCGACATGCGGGTGCGCATCGAGACGCGCGCGCAGATGCCGAATCTGCAATTTCCCGATCTGGAGGAGGATTTCGAGTTTTCCTCTTCGCTCTATTCCGGCGGACTGCTCGGACAACTGCGCGAACAGGCGCAGGACATCCTGAACCAGCAGGAAGCGCGCGCGCGGCAAAACGCGCAACTGGCGGCGCGGATCGACCAATCCATGCGCTATGTCCTTGCCTGGTTGCAGGACATGACGCAGCAACTCAACATCATCAAACCCGAAATCCCCCGCGACTATCTGCTGGCGGACGAAAAATGCCTGCAAGGACTGGCCTGGCGCAAGGGTAGCACAGATTACCGCGTCATGAATCCCACCAGCGAACTGTCGCTCATGCATTCCGTCAGCCTGAATTACCGGTTGAAGAGCGAAATGCCCGACATCACCCTGAAACGCAACGCGCCCACGGCGGAAGAATTCCGCCAGCGTTTTTTCGATCTCAACCTGAACATGTTGATCGACGAAACCTACGACACGCGCCAAGCCCTGAAAACCATACATTTTCGGATTGCCCAGGAAGTCCAGGTCAGGGTGCGCTGGGAACCGGATTACCAGGAAGAGCAGATCGTGGTGCGCGCCAGCAATCTGGAGCGTCTGGGCAACGCCATTTACCGCATGCCCATCGAAGCGCCCAGGAATCCCGCGCTGATGGAAGAGTTCGGACGCATGGTCCTGGGCGCGTCGCACCACTTTCCGCGCATCAACCAATCCCCGAATTCATAGGGCGTGGCTTTTGTCGCCGCGCAGAAAACCGATGAGCGGCGTGTCGATCCCCTTGCCCAGGGCCATGACCTTGAAGAGTTCGCCCATCTCGTGCGGCCCGATGAGCTTTTGCACGGCGGAGGCGCTTTTCAAGTAGGCGGAACTATCCGCCAGCGCCGCCAAATCATCGAGCAGGCCACAATTCAACAGAAAGCGCGCCTGATCCGCATACCCCAACAAATCCAGCCCCGCCGGATGCGCCGCCGCAATCAGTGCCGTGAAATCCACATGCGCGCTGATGTCCTGCAAACCCGGCAAACAAAAGGGATCGGCATGCGCGCGCTGGCGATAATGACAGGTGAGCGTGCCGCCGTCGCGGTCGGGATGGTACAACTCATGGCGGGGAAAACCATAGTCGATGAGCAGAAGACACCCCTTCTCCAGCCGCTCGCCCCAGGTTGCCGCCCAGGCCGGGGCGAGCAGGGAAATTTCATTGACATAACCCGGCGGCAGAGGGCATTCCTGTCCGATGCGTTCGGCCTCCGCCCGCAAACGCCCGGTCGCGGGGCGTGTTTGCCATTGGAATTTTTCGTCTTCTCCCCAGGTCACGCCGCGTTCCAGGATCGATTCTTCCTGCCACTGCACCACATGCACCGGCATCGCATCCAGCACTTCGTTGGCCAGAACCAGGCCGGAAAACCGTTCCGGCAGGCGTTCCAGCCAATGAACCCGCGCCAGCAGATGCGGAACCTCCCGCGCGAGGGTTTGCCGCTGCCGCGCCGCGAGTTCCGGCGACAATTCCAGGATTCCGTAGTCTTCCGGCAGGAGGCCCGCATCTTCCAGCGCCCGCAGCAAGTCGACCGCCAACCGCCCGGAACCCGCGCCTGCTTCCAGGATGCGCGGCGCGCTCATGGCCATGATTTCCGCCACTTGCCGCGCGAGCGCGCGGGCAAACAAGGGCGTCCATTCCGGCGCGGTGACGAAATCCCCCGCCGCCCCGAATTTTTGCGCGCCCGCCACGTAATACCCCAGCCCTGGCGCGTATAACGCCATTTGCATGAAATCGGCAAAGGAAATCCAGCCGCCCGACGCCGCAATCCGGCGACGGATCTCCGTCTGTAGCGCTGCGCTATGGGTTATTGGTTCGGACATGGTTCGATTCGCCAAAAAGTGAAATTCTACTTTTTGCCGGGCAAGGGGGCGCAATTAAAAGTGGAGGATGTCAAAGTGATATTTTCCCCCATTTATCTGGGTGCAATCCAAAGTTTTCCGCCAACCGTATCGAAATCGACCACGAAACCTCGTGCTTTTTTCGAGCACGAGCGCATTTTTCGAGCGTGCTCACATTTGAAATCCGGGAGCGTCCCGAAGGGACGCGATTTTGATAACCCCCGGCGTCAGCCGGGAGCGTGGCGGCCATCCCACCCTGGATAGCCCCAACGGGGCGTTACTTGCGGCGGCATCATGGGAAAAAACATTCGTTGCTCCTGTGTACGAAAAACGATTGCGATAGCGGCTCTGCCAAAAACGACGCATGTGCCGATGTGGCTACCCGACGTAACGCCCCGTTGGGGCTACCTGATCTTGAGGCCATGTTCCCCCCGGCTGACGCCGGGGGTTATCGGAATTGCGTCCCTTCGGGACGCCTTCCGTGCGCATCGGCGCTTCGTCTGGACGGTTTTCCTTCACTTCAATAATTTATCTCAGACGAAGCGCCGCCGCTTGCTGTTCCCTCCTCCGCTTGCGAGGGTGACCGAAGGCCGGGAGAGGGCGTCGTTCCATGCGGCGCGTAGCAACCTTGCAGGCTGCAACTTTCCCAGGAAAACCCCGGACAACGCGCTGTGCCGCCCCCTTGCAGGGTGCAAGCCCTCTCCCGCCCCTGCCGGGCACCCTCTCCCCCAAAGGATTGGGGGAGAGGGGACAGCAAGCGGCGGCGCTTCGTTTGGTTCTTCCACGTTTAATTGCACCCTTCCAGGCGAGTGCAATCCACAAAGTGGAGGGAAACCCGTCCAGACGAAGCACCGACGCGCACGG
>JAITEO010000172.1 GCA_031281985.1 Zoogloeaceae bacterium
ATGATGGCAAAATCTCCATCTCGCGTCATCGCGGCGACCAGTCCGGCAACGCATTCGTCGGCAAATGTTCCTTCCTTCTTGGCCAGTTCATAAGCTTCGTCGATAAACAATACGCCGCCTCGCGCGCGCTGTATGAGCTCATCGGTCTTGATGGCCGTCTGGCCCACATAGCCGGCGGCGAGATCTTTCGCGGAAGCCTCAATGAAATGCCCTGAGGAAAGCACTCCTTCGCGCTTGTAGATACGCCCGATCAGGCGTGCCAGCGTCGTCTTGCCGGTACCTGGGCTGCCCAGCAATGCGAGATGCAGATTGGGAGCGTTATCGCCGGATGGCTTGCGGGGCGGGCGCAGACGTTCCACCAGCAGGGGCATGCAAGCGGGTGGCGGCGTACTCGTGGCTCGTTTTTCCTGTTTTTGCTGCCTTTTCGCATCCTCGACCAACTTGCGCAGTTTTTCACCCACCTGCCTGTCCAACGCTGGCATGGCGCGCAATTCCGCCCAGGGATCGTCCAATGCCGGCGGTGCGTTCCCCGGTTTGAGTAGCCGATCACGCAGGCGATACAAGGTGAGCAGCGATTCGTTGACCCCATCGGGGGTCAGTGACTGCGCCAGCGGCTGCGCGGCGCGCTCGATCTTCTCCGGCATCCAGGCGAGGTCTCCTTTCAGGCGCAAAATGTCGAGCCAATGGCCGACCTCATCCTGCCGCGCCGCGCCGATGTTGAAACAGTTATGAGTGAACCATTTCCCGTCCCTGTTGATGAACCGCTCACGCAACACGCCGGGCCTGAAGTGATCAGGATCTGGCTCGCGGCCAAAAACGCAGATGCAGATGTTGCGATTGTTCGACAGGCGTTTCCAATCATCAAAATGCCTGTTCCAGAAACGGCGGGCATCCTGGTCGATACCATCGACACTATTGGTAACCTCCTCGGCGTGTTGAAAAATGAGCGCCGTGGGGATTTCTGCGTCGCGCATGTAGCTATCCAGCCGTCTACCGGTTTGTGCATCGTCGCCATGAATCGCCATCGGCACATCGTCCATCGACACATCGGATGCGGCAGGGAGGTCTTCCGGTTTCGCCCGACGCCCCATGCCAAGACGCGGATAGCCCGGCGGTACGCCGTGTTTCTCCAGAACACGGAATCCGCGCCGTCCAGCTGGCGCCGCCTTTTCGCCCTGGTCTTTCCTGGCCGGCTGCGCCAGGTAGGCGGAAACCTTGTCGATGAAATGTATTTGCTTGTCGCCGGAATAAAAAATCACCCGTCGATAGCCAAGACTTTGGCAATACTCGGCCAGCCACTGCCGCAGGTCGAGGGCACGTAACCGAGGCGTGACAATGATGTCGTCGGTATTGCCGTAAAGCGCAAAAAATCGCGTCGCGGGTTCGGCGAACAGGTGCGTCATGCTTTTTCCCTTTTATCTTTCCTAGCTCGGACTGCCGCGAAATCGCGCTTTTGTTCCTCGCCGCGATGCGTGCGTTCGTGCCCCGGCACACAGCGCAACTCCCCTTCGGCCAATCCCAGTTCGTGCAGACGCTCGTTCAGTTTGCGGGTTTGATTGGCGGCGAAGCGGGTATTGTTGTTGTCCTGGGCGAAATAGTCGAAACGCACGGTGTTGTCCGGCGCGATGATCGTTACGGTTTCGTCGCCGTTGCCGGAAACATCCTGCAATTTCATGTGATAGCCGTTGACCAGTCCGCCTTTGGCATCCTGATCCGCCCCTTCCCAAGCGGTCTCCGCCACAACCCAACCATCCTTTTCCAGGCTCTCGGCCAGGGTCTCGGCGAAGTTGAAGCGGAAAATCGACGAAAATTGGCGCGCCTTAGCCTCTTCGATGATCTTTTCCAACGCGGCGCGCGCCTCGCCGTAGCCGGAGACAGCTTGCTTCAACTCATCGACCGTCTTCGTGGCGGCATTTCGGCGCAGGTCTTCCGCCCGTGTCTTCACCGACTGGCACAGCGCGGTGAATTGGCCTTCGCTCCAATATTCGATCTCCGCGTCGAACTCCTGCTCGCCGTCTTCCGATTTGATCACCCAGCGGGCGAGTTTTTGCGCATCGAGATCAGCCAGCAATGTCGCCGCGCCCTTTTCCGCCTCGGCCAGCCAGGCGTCCCATTCCGCCTGTGCCAGCGCGATTTCCACCCGCACGGTCATGGCCCGCCGATAGAGGGTCTGCGCCGAGGAAATGGCAGCCTCGAAATGTTCTCTTTTCACGTTCTCATGGATCGTGGCGGCGTCCTGTTCGAGTTCGGCGAGCTTGCCCGGCGCGAACTTGCCATGCTGCTGATGCTCACGGATATAAGCGACGATGGTTTCAGCGTCGCGCAGCCATTGCCCGGCGTATTCGCGCGCGCTTTTCTCCTTGGCGTCCAGCCGCGCGACGCACTCCTGGGTGAATTCCGCCAGCAGCCGGTGCGCCTGCGCTTGCTGATCCAGGCGTTCGTCGAGACGGCGCGTTTCCCTGGAAAACGCTTCCTGCTGTTGCGTGAGGCGTTGTTGGAATTCGCGCGCCGAGTTCCGCAAATCTTCGCTCAACTGGTTTATGGTTTTGTCGAATTCCCGTTCCCGGCGTGCCGACGCTTGTTGCTGTTCGCGGATACTGGCCTCGGCCGAGGCCAGCTCGCGCCGGATGGCCGCCTCATGTCCGGCGGCGTTCTCGGCCAGGCTGGCGGCGTTCATCAGCCGCTGATACTCGCTCGTAAGCAAATCCGTTCTCTTTGCTCCACTCATGTCGACACTCCTGTTTATCATGAAAAATTGTTGCGCTGCGCGTGTTGTTGCCTTGCAAAGCAAAGACCGGTGGCAGCCTGCAGCTCGCCCCACACGATTCCCCTCAGGCATATTACATTATTTTGGGGAGAAGCAAAACGGAACCCGAGGACACTCAGGGTAATCGCATAAATGCTTACATCATGAATAGCAAGCGTTTGTCCTTTCATTCTCACAAAACAAAAATCGGTGGGGAGCAGTATGCGGCTTACTCCACCTTAAATACCAAAGGCATATTGCCTTGGATTGAAAAGACGGCAAAACGGAATCCACTGGTCTCGCTCCACTGCCGTCGAACACAGGTTTCCGGAAGCGTCACCCCGATAACTGCTTCGCAGCACACGACGCGAAACTGAAAAATGGCACATTGGATCGGTCATTGAACCCCCAGAGTAGTCCGCGCCGCGATCTGTTCCAATTCTTCCGCTGAATAATCCGGAAATCCGACGATTCGGTTGGAAAAATAATGGCGCGGAACCGCAGGATTGGCCTCCAGGAATCGCTGTATTTCGCTCGGACATCCCGCGACAATAACGCACAGGCGGGCGCGGTCGTTCTCCATCGAGGTCAGCAGTTCATCGAGTGCCTCGAAGCCAAACATGGCCGTTCCGGGTTCGGGGAGCAACCGCCAGGCCTCGTCGATGAACAGGATGCCATCCAGCGCTTCACGCACTTTGTCCTGCACCGGCAGAGCGGATTGTCCACGATATGGCGCCACCAGATCAGCGCCCGTCACCTCAATCACATGGCCGCGCGCAAGAACGCCCAGTGAGTGGAACATCCGGCCCATGAGACGGGCGACCGTGGCCTTGCCCGTCCCCGGATTGCCCAAAAAGACGAAATGCCCTGGATGGACGTCCCTGTCGCGTCCTTGGGATTGGTATTTGCCAATAGAAAACGAAATTGAATCTACAAAAGTGCGCACGTATTTCTTGACCGAAACCAGACCAACGAGGCCGTCCAGTTCCGCAAACACGGACTGAATGGCAGCCTCGCGCTCAAGCAAATTCACGCTCTTTTCTTCACGCATATCGCTACTCCTGTTCGTCATGAAAAATCGTTGCGAGTCCGGGCTGCGCTTGCCGCTATTTTTCGAGCAGTTCAAGCATCATCTTCTGCGCTTCGGCTTTATGCGGACTATTCGGATATTCCCGCAAATATGTCCCGAACGCTTGCCAATCACTGCTGGCATCGGTTTTCAGCCTTATCCACGCCGATTCTTCGCCAGGCAAGGCGGCAAGGTCATCCTCAATGGATTGCTCCACTGCAACATACAGGCTAGCCAACGTCTCATCCAACTCGTCTTCGGACACATCTTCGGACATAAGCTGGAGTTCGACCATTTTATCCAGCGCCTCCTTCTTATGAGGGCTGTTCGGATATTCCTGGCAATACGCCCTGAATGCCCGCCAGTCTTGACTGTCCTGTAGTGCTTGCCATGCTCCGTTTTCCTGGGCGCACGCTGCTTCAAAGGCTTTTTTACCCAAAAGATAGAATGCTGCCACTTTTCCCAACCACTCGTCTTCATTCAAAGCATCCGGGTCATAACCATTGCGCTTCAACAGATCTGCAACAAACATGAGGATTCGACCGCATTCTTGTGCGTCTTCGTCCAGATTGCCGCCCTGGTCATGTAAAAGCTCCGCCATTCTGGACAACACGTTCGCTCCATATGGACTACCGGGATGTTGTACCAGATGCGCCTCCAGCACACGCCAGTCTTTGCTATTCATCAGTTCCTGCAATGTTTTATCTTTTTCGCAGTCTGTCTTCACCTCGCCGCGAAAAGGCCGTGCTTCCCCACCGGCGATCTTCTCCCGCCATACCGCACGCGCCGCCGCCAGCCGCGTTTCGTGCTCCCGCTGGGCTTCTTCCTGACTCCCGAACAGCGCAGGCGAAAAATCCCAGCCGCAGATCGAACACGCCTTTGCCGTTTCAAGGCAGGGGTATTCACATACCGGACAAAGTCGATTGCTCATCAAATTCTCCTTTCATTTTCACAAGACAAAGATCAGTGAACGGCAATTCGCGGCTTGTCCACTCACCAAGCATATTACCTTGAAAAAAAGGACGAGACGCCTCTTCAACCCGCCCCTGTTCGCACAGGTCGAGCCGATCTGCATCATCTGTCGGCGTTGTTCGACGTACTCGGCATGGTTGTAGGCCGCGCGAATCGCGTTCGGGTCGGAGTGGAACAATTGCGCCTCGATCCACGGCGGGGGATAGCCGATTTCATTGAACGCCGTCGAAAACGTGGCGCGAATGCCATGTACCGTCATCTTGTTTCGATAGCCCATGCGCTTCAAGGCCGCGTTCAGGGTGTTCTCGCAGACACTTCTTTCTGGATATTCCCGGCTGCGCAGCGCTGTGACGGCACGAACAGCTTGAGCATCTTACGAACGATGTTCATCGCCTGCGTGGACATCTGCGGAAACCGTTGGAACACACTCCGGGTTTCCACGGCGCTACGCGCCTCGCAATGACAATCGGGACCACCATTGCGAGGGACCGCAGGCCCGTGCCATCCAGAGGATGAGA
>JAITEO010000187.1 GCA_031281985.1 Zoogloeaceae bacterium
TGCCGGAACACGCCGAACTGCACCTGCTCCTCTCCATGATGGCCCCGCTGGGCTGGCTGGAACGCGTGCCAACCTACAAGGAACAGCAGGAAAAACTCGCCAGCAAGGATTTATCCACCTACGGCTTTCTCGGCTATCCGCTCCTGATGTCGGCGGATATCCTCATCTATCGCGCCGACCGCGTGCCGGTGGGCGAAGACCAGATTCCGCACATCGAATTCACCCGCGAAATCGCCCGCCGCTTCAATCACCTGTACGGGCGCGAACCCGGCTTCGAGGAAAAGGCCAGGGAAGCGGTAAAAAAACTGGGCGGCAAACGGGCGCGGCTCTATGACGATCTGCGCACGCGCTTCCAGCAGGAAGGCGACAAGGAAGCCGTGGAACAGGCGCACGCCCTCCTGGAAGAAATCCAGCATCTTTCCGTCGCGGATCGCGAACGACTGTTCGGCTACCTGGAAGGCACCGGCAAGATGATCCTGGTCGAGCCGGAGGCGCTCCTGACCGAAGCGGCGCGCCTGCCGGGACTGGACGGGCAGAAAATGAGCAAATCATATGCCAACACGATTTCCCTGCGCGAATCGCCCGATTCGGTCACGAAGAAAATCCGCGCCATGCCCACCGACCCGGCGCGCGTGCGCCGCACCGATCCCGGCAATCCGCAGAAATGTCCGGTCTGGCAACTGCATCAGGTCTATTCCGACGACGCCTGCCGCGCCTGGGCCGAAGCGGGCTGCCAGAGCGCCGGGATTGGCTGTGTCGACTGCAAGCAACCGGTGATCGACGGCATCCTGAAAGAGCAAGCGCCCATCCGCGAACGCGCCGAGTATTACCAGAACAACCCCACCCTGGTGCGCAACATCCTCAACGAAGGCTGCGCCAAGGCGCGCGATCTGGCCAGGGAAACCATGCGCGACGTGCGCGAGGCGATGGGCGTGTAGACGCGGCAAAAAGTGAAAACCTACTTTTTGCCGGTTCAGTCAGCAAAAAAGGGCAAGCGAAGCTTGCCCTTTTTTGGGTAAAGGCAAGGAAAACCCACTACTACCCATCTGTCCGGCCGTAGGGGCGCACTGCGTGCGCCCGTTGGCTGGTTACGCGGCGAGACGGTTCGCGGGCGCACGCAGTGCGCCCCTACGAGAACCCCACAGGCCGCGCTGGTTTTGCGTTGCCTTTACCCCAAAAAAGGGCAGGCTTCGCCTGCCCTTTTTTGCTGACTGAACCGGCAAAAAGTGGTTTTTCACTTTTTGACGTATCAAGCATAGGCAGAAAAGCGGGATGCATCGGTGTTGCCGGAGATGCCTTGATAGGCGCGGGTGGCGGCATTGGCGTAGGGATTGTTGGCGTTTTCCGCGGCGCGCTCTTCCTGGCGGTTCTGGGCGATTTCCTGTTGGGCGCGGATTTCCATTTGCGTGGCGGCCGCGGCGACGCTGCGATCCTGCGGCGAAGGGTCGGCGGGCGCCAGCGCGGCGGCGCGGATGCGGCGGGCGCGGATCAGCGTTTCTTCCGGGGTGCGTCCCTCGGAAGTGTCGATGCCGACTTCACCCGCTACCGCGTAACGCTGTCCATCCGGCCCCTGTTGATATTCATAGTGCGCGCCGGAAGTGATCAATTCGCCGCCCGCCGCCATGTGCGCCATTTCATGCTGGCGCACCTTGCGATCGATGGTGACAAGCTCGGTGACTTCGCGTTGTTCTTCTTCCGAGAGCGCCTCGCCATTGGGCTTTCTGGCGGCATTCGGCGCTTCCTCCGCCTGCTCTGCGCGGCGCGTGCGCGCGGCTGCGTCCGTCTGCTCGCCGCGTTCGGGCGCAGCCGCCGTTTCCCTGTTTTCTCCCGGCGTCCGCTCTTGTCCGGCGCGTCCGATTTCCTGGCGCGCCGCCGCCTCCGCGGGCGCGGGCATCTGCCTGCCGCCCTGCGCGTAGGGCGGCGCGAAGACATGGGAGGGGGAGAAGGAAATGGCGGAAAGCATGTTGCGTCGGCGGTCGCATTTTTACGAGGGGAGCCTTTGATTCTAGGCAAATCCCTGAAAATTCAAAGGGTTTGTAACAACTCGCGCGCGTGTTGCCGGGTGGTGGCGGTGAGTTCCACGCCGCCCAGCATGCGGGCGATTTCTTCCACGCGCAGATCATCGGACAAAACCTGGATACGGCTTTCGATGACGCCCGCGCGGGCGGTCTTGCTTACCTGCCAGTGCCAGTCGGCGCGGGCGGCCACCTGGGGCAGGTGGGTGACGCAGAGCACCTGGCGCGTCTTGCCCAATTGGCGCAGCAGCCGCCCGACGATTTCCGCGACGCCGCCGCCGATGCCGACATCGACTTCATCGAAAATCAGCGTCGGCACCGCCGCCGCTTGCGAGGCGACCACCTGCAAGGCCAGGCTGATGCGGGAAAGCTCGCCGCCGGAAGCCACCTTGGACAGGGGACGCGCTTCGTCATCCGCCAGGCCGGAAATACGAAATTCCACCTGTTCCGCGCCGTTTGCCGAACCCTCCGCGCCATCGCGCAAGGGCAGCAAGGCCACGCTGAAACGCCCGGAAGCCAGGGACAGTTGCCGCATTTTCTCGCTGACCGCCGCGCTCAATGCCGAGGCGGTTTGCGCGCGTTTGGCGCTCAATTGCGCCGCCCGCATCGAATAGGCATTACGCGCGGCTTCCATTTCGGCGCGCAGCGTTTCCACGTCGGCACTGCGTTCCAGTTCGCTGAAGCGTTGCCGCAGACGCGCCAGGCATTCCGGCAGCATGGCCGCTTCCACGCGATGCTTGCGGGCAAGGTTCAGGATGGCGTCCTGTCTTGTTTCGACTTCTCGCAGGCGCTCCGGGTCCAGTTCCACCCGATCCGCGTAACGGCGCATCAGGGAAATGATTTCGGAAATTTCCGCCTGCGCCGAGGCCAGGCTATCCAGTCCGCCCGCCAGCGCCGCATCCAGCGCCGCCATGTCCTCCAGACGCTCGCGCACGCCGGCAAGCAGGTTTTCGCACGCGCCCTCGCCTTCGGTGAGCGCGGCAAGGATGTGCTGCGCGCCTTCGAGCAGACCGGCGGCATGCGCCAGCCGCCGCTGTTCGGCTTCCAGTTCCGGCCATTCGCCGGCGCGAAAATCGAGTTCTTCCAGTTCGCGGATCTGCCAGGAGAGCATGTCGCGTTCCTGCAAGCTGGCGGCGCTGCCCGCTTCCGCCGTCGCCAGCGTCCGGGACAGATGTTGATATGCCTTCCAGGCGGCGGCGACTTCCTGCGCCAGCGCGGTCGATTGTCCGTGACCATCCAGCAGCGCCCGTTGCGCTTCGGCGCGCAGCAGCGATTGGTGCGCGTGCTGGCCGTGGATGTCGACCAGGAATTCCCCCACGGCGCGCAGTTGCTGCACGCTGGCGGGACTGCCGTTGAGATAGGCGCGCGAGCGGCCGCCCGCTTCCACCACGCGGCGCAGGAGGAGTTCCTCCTCCGCGGCGAAATCCTGTTCGGCAAGCCAGGCGCGGACTTCGGGCAGATGCGCCAGATCGAAGATGGCGCAAACGTCCGCTTTTTCCCTGCCGCCGCGGACGACGCCGGGATCGGCGCGCTCGCCCAGCGCCAGCGCCAGCGCGTCGATCAGGATGGACTTGCCCGCGCCGGTTTCGCCGGTGAGCGCGCCGAACCCGGCGGAAAATTCCATCTCCAGATGATCGACGATGACAAAGTCGCGGATAGAAAGACGCTGCAACATGGTCGAATCAGGAATCCGTCTTCTTGCGGTCTGCGGCGCTTTCTTCCTCCGAGGGGCGTTCGCCCCAGTGGAGTTTCTGGCGCAACATGGAAAAATAGCTGTATCCCGGCGGATGCAAAAAGCAGATCGAATACTCGGAGCGCCGCAGGCGAATGGCGTCGCCGCGATTGAGATTCAGCGTCACCTGTCCATCGAAGTGCGCGCGCGCGTCGTCGGCGTGGGTAACGATAATCTCGATTTCCACGTGATCATCGACCAGCACCGGACGGTTGGTGAGCGCGTGCGGACAGAGCGGCACCAGCGCGATACCGGTCAGCGCCGGATGCAGGATCGGGCCATTGGCGGAAAGCGCGTAGGCGGTGGAGCCGGTTGGCGTCGACACGATCAGGCCGTCGGCGCGTTGCTTGTAGATGAATTCGCCATCGATGAACAACTCGCATTCGATCATGCGCCCCGTCGCGCCCTTGTCGATGACGATGTCGTTCAAGGCCAGGTTGCTGGCGATCTCCCGCCGCGCGCGGATGATTTCCGCGTCGAGCAGCATGCGGGTTTCCGGCTGGAACTGTCCGTCCAGCAGCGCGTCCATTGCTGGCAGCATGTCGTGGCGGGCGATGTCGGTCATGAAGCCCAGGCGTCCCTGATTGACGCCGACCAGCGGCACGTTGTAGCGCGCCAGCCGCCGCGCCGCGTTCAGCATGGTGCCGTCGCCGCCGACCACGATCGCCATGTCGGCGTGCGCGCCAATATCCATGAAGCCGCAGACCATCCAGCGGGAGAGTTCGTCCGGACGCCCGATGTGCTCGGCGGTCTCCCGCTCGATGAACACCGAAACGCCGCGCTCCTGCAAATAGGCAGCCAGGGCAATCAGGGCGTCACTGACCTTGCGGCTCTGGTATTTGCCGATGATGGCAATGGTGCGCGGCTGGCGCAGGGTATGAATTGGAAAGCTCATGGGGCGCATTTAAGCACAATAAGGAAACGTCAAAAAGTAAAAAACCACTTTTTGCCGGTTCAGATCAGCAAAAAAGGGCAAGCGGAGCTTGCCCTTTTTTGGAGTAAAGGCAAGGAAAACCCACTACCCATCTGCACGAGTCGTAGATACCATATTTCTCGTAAACATTTTAGAGGCGGGCAAGAAGCGGGAGCGAAGCACTCTTTTCCCCTCCCCCCTCGTGGGGCTGACCTTTACCCACATCTTAAAAATCTATAGTAAACAACTATTTACAGTATTAGCCTCGGGGTTCATCGCACAAAAAACGATAGCTATCCAGGTCCACAAACACTTATGGCCGAGTTTTTCAGCACACTATATCACCCAAATATTCCTCACATGCGACAAAACGTGTGAGTTATGGGTAAAGGTCAGCTCGTGGGGGAGGGCTTGCACCCTGCAAAGGGTGGCGCGTAGCGCCGGGAGAGGGGGCGAGGCGGGTTGTCATGGCTTTCAGCAGGAAAGTTACCGGCGCTGCGCGCCGCATGGAATGACACCCTCTCCTGGCCTCCCCCGCCAAGCGGGGGAGGGCTTGCAGGCTGCAACTTTCC
>JAITEO010000200.1 GCA_031281985.1 Zoogloeaceae bacterium
TGGACAATCGGGGAAAGCAGGTCTACGATGCCCTGTGTCGGAATCTTCGCAAGCGAGGGCGAAATGCCAATCAGAACGCGGCGCAGTTCCGGACTTTCGATGAGCGCGGCGACAAGCCATGCCCCGCGTACACGAAAATCCCCGGCAGACAGCGTGGCGACAAGCCATGCGCGCTCAATCGCGTTTTCGATGTGATGGGAAAAATCGCTGATCGACCCCGCTCCAGCGGGCAAGGCCGCCAATGCGGAGGCGATGTCGCGGTCGAGCGTTGCCGTGTCGATTTCAAAATGGCGGATGATCCGCTGCCAGTCGCTATCGGGAAGCTGATGAATCTGGTTGATCCAGTGCGCCAGTTCCACGTATGGATTGCCGCGCAGCTTGCAAAAGGCGGTTGCCGACTCAACCGCCCTGAAGAGCGTGTTGTTCAGCTTACCGAAGAGGACGTGACGCGAGACGGCCATAAGAATTGTGCTTTTGGGATATTGTCAATGCGATGGGACAATCGTACCCGATTGCGGTTTGCCCTGGAATGACGCGGTTCTCACCAGGTTCCCCGAATCAAGGGCGCGGGCTTCGTCTGGACGGGCGCGGCGCAACTGCAATCGTTCGCAACGGGCGGCGGCGGTTTTGACGCTATCTCGATGCGCTGTATCTCCGCGTCACTGACCACTTGCAGGACGTTGACGACATAGCGCGCGCCTTCCGTGGCGCGCGCTATCTGGATGGCTTCCCGCGCTTCCTGCGCGCTTACGATGCCAAGCAAGAATACCGTGCCCGCGTCGACGACGACCTTCACATGCTTGGCGACAAGCGGCGCGTCCTTGGCGAGACGCGCCCGGACACGGGAAGTCACCAGGGTATCGTCAACTTTCACCGGAATGCTGTTGGTATCCGCGATGGTAAGCTCGTTCCAGACGCCCTGGACGTTCTCGATGCCAATGACCGTATTGGCGATTCTGGCCCTGGTCGCGCTGTCCGGAACCTCTCCCGTGAGGAGCGCGTAGCGGTTGTAACTCGTGACCACCAGCCGGTTCCCATACTTCACTTCATCACGCAGGCGGACGGCGGATACGGTTTCAATCATCTGGTCATCGGCTTGCGCGTCCAACCGGCGATCCAGGGGTTCTCCGGGAAGACTGGAACACCCATGCAAGGCCAGCAAGCCCAGAATCCAGGGAAAGACCCCGCAAGAAGAAATCAGAAATCGCAATTTCATTATTCAAACTCTGCCTGAATGAGATTGACATCGGGCGAATGATAACACCTGCAACCCAAAAGGGTATGATAATTGCCGCGTTTTCGTCGGGCAGGGAGCAGGGTCGGTTCGCAGGCGGGTCAGGTCGCTGTTTGCCGGGCGAGTTCAGGGCAATACGGGAAACTGCGGGCTTGTTGCGCTTTCCAGGCGCTTTGGCGGTACGTGGTGGTGACGGGAAGCAAATTCCTGCCCTGCCGCGCGCCACTGGCGTTCTATTTCTGGAGAGACTCCCGGATTGTGCGGATGTCCTGGACGGTGTCCGTGACGTTTCGGATGTCGCGGATGTTGTCCGACAATGTGGAACCGTCCTGTCTGGCCTCCTCCTGCCCGGATTCTGGCGCGACGGGAGCGCGGTAGCTGTTTTCCGTGCCGCCATTGGTGATATTGGCGACCGAAGGAATCTTTTTTTGCACTTCCCAGGCGCTGGCCCACTTGATGGTTTCCGACTGGATGTCCTCCACGAACATCTTGAACATGTACGGTTGCTTTTCCCCATACACTACTTTCAGGTTTGCATCCGCCCCGTCACTACCGGCTGGAGGCGCAAAGGGAAGCAGTACCGTTTTGATGGCGTAGATGGGCGCGTAGTCCCTCGTCCCTTCCCTTTGTTCCTTCAACCGCGTTTCGAGAAGGCGCAGGATTCTTTCTCTTTTTTGCGCCCTGGATTCAAACGGTTTCGTTTCATCGGGCGAAAACGTCAGGATGGACATCCTGACGGGCGCAGGCCCGTCCGTTTCATGGGGCGGCAACGGCACATCCGATTCCGGCAGCAATATGGAAAAAAAGCGGGCGTCCGCGCTTGCGTCCTGCCGCTTTTTCCCGGATGACGGCGTCCGTTTGGGAGAAAGCAGTTCCGACGTTCGGACGGGCGCGGGTTGAAGCGGCGCGGATTTGAGTCTTTGCGTCAGGGACGGTTCCTCCTTGTCGGGAACCGCCAGGGGAAGCGAAGGCCCCTGCCGGGGCAAATGGAGCGTCAGCAGATCGTCTTCCGGTGTTTCTTCGGGAGGGGGGACGAACCGGGCTGCATCGGAAAGCGGAAGCTCGTCATCGAGCGCCAGTACCGCGCCATGCGCGCGCAGCGCGGCGCGGATGGCGTCCGTAACCTGCCGGGAATCCACGAACTCCCCTGTCCGGTTATCGACTTCGACGATGACGGCCAGGGGTTTTCCCCGGTTGGGCCAGGCGGGGGGATGGCGCATGTTTTTGCCGCTTTGGAGCGTCGGCAGCATGGCGTGCGTCATGGCCTCCGCCACAAGCCGCAGTTCCGACGAGAGTTCCATGGACGTGTTGATTTCCCCCATTTCGTTCACATAATAGGTGCTGCCCGTCTCCTTCGTCGCGCAGCCGGACAACAGCGACAGCAACACGGAAAAAACCGTCAGGAAATGGAAGATTCTCATCGCGCGTATCCTCAAAAAGGCATCTCAGCGGTCATCGCCGCCCGACCAGCGTTCCAGAAGGTCATAGGGGATTTCCTGCGCCACTTCGGAAAATTTTTTCCCGATCATGCGTTCGGCCTGTCGCAACAGGACGGAAACAGGGCTGCTCGGTTCGTATTGCTCGAACCATTCCCGTACATTGCGGATGGTATGCAATGCGTTTTCGCGCGCCATTTCCGGGGAAACGGCGAAAGTCGGCGCGAAGGATGCGGGCGGCGTAGCGGATGAAAACGCCGTGGCGGACGAAGTCTCGTCTTCCGCGCGCGCTTCCGTTTCCTCTTCTGCATCCGGGGAAGGAGAGGTCGCGGCGTCGTCGGGAGCTTGCCGCTTTTGCTGGGGATGGAATGGTTCCGAGCCTTCCCGGTAAAAATGATCGAGCAGGCGGAAAAAAACTTCCAGATTGGGCGCGTATTCCTGCATGTTGGCAAGCAGCCATTCGCGCAATCGCCGCGCGAGACGCGCGGAATCGATCAGTTCCAGCACGTTGGCGTCCCCGGAATGCGCCAGATCGTTCAACTGGCGGCATACCGAATCTGGCGCAAGCGCGTCATTTGGGCGCGGAACCGCAAACGCGCGTTCCACGTCGCGGATTTGCAGGCGCATCGCCGAGCTTTTGGCAAGCGCCAGTTCACGCAATTCGCCCAACGCCCCTTCGGGATCGACCAGCGCCAGCAGGGCATTGGCGCGTACCGATGGATCATGTTCCCCATCGATTACCAGTTGTGGATGCACATGTTCGGGATAGTGTTCAAACCATCCGAGCAGGATTTCCAGAACCTCGCGCAAGCCCTTCGCCTGAACCAGATGGATACGGCAGCGCAGCAACAGCAGCAGGATGGTGATGTCACGGGAACGCGACAGCATGCGGAGACATTCGCGCTCGACTTCCCCCCAGTTGGGTTCTTCCGGCGCCTTGACGAAATCGCCATATTGCGCGTCTCCCTTGGGGATCATGCGCGTTTGCAGCGCGACGTATTCCGGGTCGTATTCCAGGTTTGGGCCGCAAGGCTCCGTCTCGGAGAGCGCCGCCAGATATTCTCGCGTGTCGATGGCGTTTTTGCTTTTCTTCATGACCTTCTTTCGTCGAATCGTTTGCGGCAATCGCGTTCGGGGTAATCGCCGCGGTTACAGCGCCGTTCCCCTGCATACGATCACCCTGTCGTTTCCAGAATGGAATATACCGGGCATTTTACAGGGAATTACGCTAGAATGTTCCGGGTTAATCCTTTCTCGATCACGAATGCGCCATGAAGGATGAGGAATTGTGCTTGCGTCTCCTGCGGCAGCGGGAGGCGGACGAATGTACGGTGCTGACGCTGGTGGCAAGCGGGATGTTGTCCGTGCCGGAAGAAGACGTAAGCGTCCTGGGCGTGCCCTTGTCCGAAGCCGAAGGGAATATCCTGCGACAGGCGAAGATTGCCTTTCAGAAGGATGTGACCGCCACGCCCGTCCGCTGGCGGATGCGCTGTCATGGGCAGACCTGGGTATGCGCGGTCAATGACGCGCGTGTCGAACGTGGCGAATCCCTGTTTATTCAGCCGGGAGATCGCGTCGATATTGGATTGCTGCGATTCATGGTCGTCACCGCCGCGGAAACCGCCGCCTTGCGGCAGGCGGCGGACGAAACCCCGGAGGACGCAAAAGAAGCGGCAGCGCCTTTTGAATTGAGCGGACTTGCCGCGGATACCCCGGAATGGAAAACGACGGGGGTGGAAAGCAACCCGTTCGACATCGTTGGCGTTCATGTTCCGTATCTCGATGACGCGCAACCGGCGCTGGATTTGCTGAAGGATTCCAATCTGGCGCCTTCTTCGGATGCCCCCGCGCCAGAGAAAGACGTGCTTGCCCGCCTTGCCGATGAATACGCGCGGGTCATCATGAACCCGGATCTTCTGCACCAGCAGCATTGGGAAGCGATGCCGCAAGAACAGGAAGAACAGCGCATTTCGTCTCTGGACGTATTGCGTTACGGGCAGGATGAGCAGGACAAACAGGAATGGGGCGCGGATCAATCACTGGAAGATTTCGTGGCGGGAAAGCTGACCATCCAGGATATTCTCAACCGTTTCGGGATTGATGATTTTCAGGCGCTGGAAGCGCCAGAACCCTGCGCCGATGTGTTGACGCTTTTCGCGCAGGGCTTGAGCCGGAAACCAATCGAGCGCATTCCCGCCAGGACGCGCGGCGACCACCACCGGGTCAGTCTGGATAGCCATTACCAACCAGAAGAAAGCGCCGGCAATCTTGTCGACGCCCCCAAGGATACCGATTCCTGATCGGGTTCAGATACGGAGATATGGGATGGATGCGCTCAATCACGTCGATGCCCTGAAAGACAAAAACACCACCCTGAACACATGGCTGCAACAAGGCTCGCTTCAGGATGCTCTGGAGCAGGTCAAGGAAAACATTCGTTCCCGTCCGGAAGACATCCGTGAGCGCTGGCTGCTTTTCCAGATCGCCTGCTTCATGGGCGACTGGGAACGGGCGCTCAAGCAATTGCAGGTTTGCGGACAGATCGATCCCGAATACGAGCAGGTGGCGCAGGTGATGCGCGGCCTGATTCGCAGCGAGGCGTTGCGCGCACAGGTGCTGGCCGGGAAGAATACGCCCGGTTATGTGATCGACCAACCGCCCGAATGGGTTCTCTTCCTGTTGGAAGCCTTGCGCGCCGCTTCCAATGGAGACATTGAACAGGCGGACGCGACGAGGGAGCAAGCCCTGTCGGCAGTGCCGGATTCGCCCGGAGAAATCGACGGCGCGCCGTTTGCCTGGATTTCCGATACCGACACCCGGCTTGGCCCCGTGTGCGAATTGGTGGTGGCCGGAAGGTATCGCTGGTGTCCTTTCTGCGAGTTGTCCAGTCTGCGCCTGCACGCTCCGCAAGGTTTTCTGGACTTGCTGTGGGCCAGGGCGGACTGTACCCTGCGCGACGGCACGGTGCTGCAAGCCTACGTTCCGGCGCGTTATCCCGGTTCCGAGAACGGCACGGACGCGATTCGCCTGTCCCGTGAAACCGCGTGGCAGGAACAGGGAACGACGGGCATCGTTGGCCTGGGCCAGAAGACCTGGATGACCGACATGGGAGATCATGGTCTGCTCGATCTCCGGGAAATTTCGTTTTTCGCCGCCTGAAGGATTGCATATGCGACGCTCACGCACCCATACGCAAGACCACGAGACAAAGTCCGCTACGCCGTTGCGGCCATACGCGCACCTGATGCCGACCCTGTTCGATCGTCTGCGCGACGACAATCCGCATCGCCATACCGAGTCGGCGGAGGAAATCTCGGTATCCCAGAAGGAATTGCTGCGGATTGTCCAGCGCGACCTGAGTTACCTGTTGAACGCGACCAACGCCAGCGATCTGTTCAAGGAAGATTCGTTCCCGGAAGCAAGCGCGTCCACGCTCAATTATGGGATTCCTCCCCTGGTGGGCGGTTATCTCATGGAGAAAAAATGGCATTCCATCGAGCGGATAATCCGCAAGGCCATCATCACGTTTGAACCGCGCCTGATGCCGGAATCCCTGTGTGTCGTTTCATTATCCGAGAGCGATCCGGCGCATCGCTACAACACCTTGCAGTTCGAGATCAGGGGACTGGTGCGCGCCGACCCGCATCCCATCGAGTTCTTGGTGCAAAGTTCCGTGGATTTGGAAACCAGCCATTTTATGCTTGTCACGGCATGAAAACGCCGGAAGACAAGGCAGCAGGGCAGCCCATCCAGAGGTTGCGCGAAGAGTGGAAAGCAGCGCCACCGAACAAATCGCATCCGTAACTGCAAAATTCCGCACAGCAGGGTAGCCGGGTGCAGACTGGACGCTTGCGCATCAAGAACCGCTGCATTCCCTTTCCCCGTCATCCGTGACGTTGTCGACTTCGCCTTGCCATCGCGCGGTCTGCGGCTTGTCCTCGTGTCGTGAGTGACCTGGGAATGGAATTAGTCGTTCAATATCCTGACGGCGTTGTCTTCCAGCAGCACGCGCAGGTGGATTGTGTTGGAGGATCGCTTTTTATCGGAAGGCGGCGGCAGCCGGAAGGTGGCGCGCCAGGTCGAATGCGGAAGGTCACGGAATGCCGCGAGCACCCCGATCGCCCCGACTTGCGGATGCGCCTTGCGGCGTATCGTGAGTCGATCGCCGGGGCGCACGATGAATTCATCCCGCGCCAGCAGGTCTTCGGTCAGCGTGGCCCGGTCATTGTTTTGCAGGGAAAAGAAGTCGGCCTGGATAAACGTCGCGTCGGATTTCAATTCATAGACCCGCACAATCATTGGGGAGGGTCGGCTCTTGAGATCCAGGTTCAGGTCGGTCACTGCCTGAATGGAAATATCGAGCTGAGTCGCTTTCGCTTCCTCGCGTTTGTTCTCGGAAGAAAACAGGGAACAGGCCGCAAGCGTGACGGCGAGGAACACGACGAGAACCGGGCGAACCGGAATCGGAAAACGGGCGGAAATCATGGAAAATCCTTCCTGAATCAATCTATGTATCATACATGAGAGAATACCCGCCGTGTCGCGTTCAGGCGCGAATGGCGCCAATGAAACGTCCATGCAGGTTCTGCTGCCAGAAATAGCCTTCATTTCGGAAATCCAGCATACAGCGCGGCCAATCCGCCCAAGGCAGGAATCGTACACCATCCAGATGCCGGATGGGATCGTCCGGGTGCGGAGCACCCATCAGCTCCTGTATACGGCGGGCATCTCCATCGGGCAACGAAATACGTTTGCCCAGGAAGTTGCGCCAATTGGGAGCATAGAGCGACCAGAGCGCATTCAGCTTCGCCTGGAGCAAGGCGGCATGGTCGTCGACGACTTCCCCAGCGCCGGAATGACGCGCGCCATACTCCTGGACATGAATCGAATCCGCAATGAGGCGGGCGGCGCGGAACAACCACTCACGCGGCTGTTCCGCGTGCAACGCGAAATATTGTCCAATCCAGCGGCGCGTCACTGTCTGAATCATGATAAGAGGATATTCCCGCCCCACCTTGTCGGAAGAATCCATCCACACGCCCATCAGATAATGGTCGACCGCGAACGGCGGGCTTTGGGGCGGCAGGACGAAGCACCACGGCTGGCTGGGATAGCCAAAGGTCAGGGTATCGGCGGATGGCGCTTGTCCTGTCGGCAGTTCCAGTGAACTCCAGGGGATGCCCTGCGTTACCTTGCGCCGGGAAACTTTCTCTTGTGGCGACAGGATGTCGCGTTTTTGGCGCACCCATTCTTCCAGCGCCTCTTCCCGCTCAAATGGCAGGTTGCGGCGAATGAAATCGCCGTGGCTGGGCATTTTCCCCCAGAGCGCAACTGTGCCCGCCAGTTGCCATTTCGACCGGGAAAACATCCGCCCGCTCATACTCCGGGGCACCTGAAATCCTTGATCAGTCTGCTGCTCAAGGGGTTTTGCTGGCCGCCCGTGGTGATTTCCAGAAGAACCTTGCGGTTATCGAAATTGTATTCGACCAGGATGCGTTCCGGATTGGCGGTATGGATGATCCTGCCCCGATCCAGCAGGCGGAAAATTGCCCAGGGGCCACTGGCAACGACGGTCGAAGTATCCGGGCGCACGCGCGGGTTGGCGCTCATTTCCGCAATCGTGCCGCCCTGTGGGCCGGGCCAGTTGACGGAAAAGACCTGGATCGGGCCATGCACGTACCGCAGCGCCTGCCCGTCGATATTGATGATGAACTCCACGATGGAAGGGTCGAGTTCGATGATTTTGAAATCCATTTTCCACGCCATTTTCTTGGCGCCAGGTTCACGGAAAAAAAGCTCCCGGATGGACTGTATCTGCGCGAAGGCATCTGGATTCGGAATATATTGCCGTAACTGTTTTAGATATTCACCCTGCAGCGTCGGGATATTGGCGGCGGCGGGCTGGGGCGTTGCGATGCCGCCGTCCATTCCCAGGGTTGCCGGTTCCCTGTAGCGCCAGGGGCGCGCTCCGGTATCGACATAGGGCGCGAGTTGCTTCTGGAAAAATTCGTCCGCGCTGCCGCCAGCGGCGAACAGGTGGGTGAAATCCTCAATCGAGGCGTCGTGCTCGCTGTCGGCAAACGGATAATAACCATCCAGTCCCTGCCGACAGGGACTGCCGACCTGGTAGGCAAACGAGGCCAGTGTCCGGTCGACCTGGATTTCCGCCTGGGATTGAAGGATGGAGATGCTGCCCTCGGTGATTTTCTCATCGCCATTATTGGCCAGCGCCATCATGACGTTCCGGAAAGGCGCGGGCAGACGGCTGGCGTCGAGTTTCAACTTCGTCGCGGCAGCCAGGGCGCTGGGCGGCACGGTGTTCGTGTTGAGCGCAATATCCGCCATGAACAACTGATTGTGAAACTCGTTGATCATGCCGATGATGGCGCTCAGGTTGACGATGCTGCCCATGCCGGTGATGGAGCCGGAATTGGTGTTCCCCTGCGTCCCCTGCACCGCCATCTGAACGCCGGTATCGGGCTGTCCGGTGACGATTTCGCGCAAGGCCGCAAAATGGTTGTCTACAATCTCGCGTTCCACGCGCGCCTGGGAACGCAATCCCAGGTTACGCTCCATGTCACGGGCGCCTCTGTCGATGGAATCTACCGCTTTTTCCAACGCGCCCTTGTCCGGGTTGTTCTGCACGATTTCCCGCGACAGGGTCGTTTCCCTGGCGGCTGCGCGGGCAAGACGCGCCAGCGGCGAATCGGGCGCCGCGAGCTTTTGCACGACGGTCAGATCGAACCCCAGGGAAGTGCCCGTGACCGGGCGGATGTCTTCCAGAAAGGCGTCCCATTTGTCGACGTACTCGGTCAGGTAGCGGCGGCGCAGTTCCTGCGTCAGCGCATCTTCCGTCAGATGGGAGCGCAGATTGGCGGAACGGATGTCGCCTGCGGTTTCTTTTATGGTGTCGGACAGGCTGACCTCGCGCCGCCCCATGACCCAGGCGTCGTCCATTCGCACGGTATTGACGAATTCTTCCAGCCGCTTGTCGAATAGCTGGCGATACCCGTCAAACGTAAACAGGCCGGGAATTCCCTGATCCAGCGGCGCGCCCGAAGCGCGGACGAATACCGTTCCCGCCTGGGGGCCGATGGTCTGGATCAGGGTGAAGTCGGCGGGGGCTTCCTTGGACATTTCCTCCTTGGCGCGCTCGTACAAGCGCTGGGGGGACGGCTTGGTATCCAGAAACACGCGCGCCTGCCGCACCAGGGGTTCATTGATCGGGAAAGGCGACTGCACGGTACGTCCATCGGAAAACAAACGATGGATATGTTCCGCGACAAAAACCTGACTGGTGAATTCATTGGCGCTGACCGGGTTTTCCCAATCCCTTTGCAACCAGGCGCGAACCTCTTCCGCCTTGTACCGCTCCTTGTCGTGCAATTGCAGGTACACCCGCAGGGTGCCATAGGCGAGCTTTTCATCGGAAACCCGTACCGCCTCGCGCAATACGGCTTCCAGACGCCGAACCACATAAGGCAAGAGCAGCTTGTCCTGAAGCCCGACATAGGTTTCCGTCGATTTCTCGACTATGGGCGGCGGCGCATAAAGACCATAACGAAAGGCAATCGGCGGATCGAGCAGATCGACATCCTTGAATTGCGGCAGATCCCGCGCGGCGTCCAGCGTGCCGGGAATGTCCCTTTCCTGCATTGCGACAGGCTGGCCAAACAGGGTGAGCAACCTTCCATGCAGCGCCTCCGCGTGACCGGATACCGTTTCCAGGTATTCCGCGTTGTTGCCGAAGGAAACGGACAGGGCCACAATCAGCCAGAGCGCAAGCCCCGCCACGACCGCGTGCCCCAATACCTGCAAGGAGCGGTGGCGCGCCTCCCGTTTCAGATTGAGACGAACCAGCGAGGCTTCCGGGAAAATGACGCGAGAAAACAGTTCCGCCAGGAAATAGCCCCGGTTCCCCGTGACCACCTGCTGGGGCCGAGACGGCGCGCTCGTGTCCGTTTGCTTTTCCTGCCCGCGCAGGGCATGCCACAATCTTTGCAGAATGGTGCGTGGATTGACGTGCAACACGGTATCCGTCTGCAAACCGCTCGTGAAATACACGCCGCGCAAGGTATTGTGCAATTGCGTGGTGTCGTAGGGCGAATCCAGAAAGATTTCTTCCAGAAAAGGCGCCAGCGTATGCCCCAGACTGGCAAATTCCTGCGGAAGCGCATAGAGCGCGCGGCGGCGCCCCAGGTCGAATTCTTCCTGCAGGCGCAGCGCCAGTCCGTCATCCAGCCGCTCGGTCAATGCGGAAAGCTGCTGTTCCAACTGCGCGTTCAACTCTTGTGGATGTTCCGGCGCGGCGCTTCCGCCAAGCCTGGATTTTTTCTCAGGCGGGTGATACGGCAGCGTAAATCCCCAGACCTGGGCGCGGCTCTCGCTGGTGAGATAACTGAAATACTGCTCGAAGCCTTCGAGCATATCCATCTTGGTGACGATGACGTATACCGGAAAACGTATGCCTAGTTTCTGGCGAAGCTGCAACAGGCGCTCGCGCAGATAGCTGGCATGCGCCATGCGCGCGTTCTTGTCCTGATTGATCAGGTCGGCGGCATTGATGGTGAGAATGGCGCCATTGATCGGCGCCTGGGCGCGATATTTGCGCAGCAGGTCGAGAAACCCGAACCATTCGGCGGAATCGGTCTGCGGCGCGGAATCCTGCGAAGCGTAGCGTCCCGCCGTGTCGATCATGACCGCCTCGCTGGTAAACCACCAGTCGCAATGCTTGGTGCCGCCCTCCCCGGCAAACGCGCCGGGTTTGCCAAGCGACTGGAAGGCCCTGCCCATCTGCTCGGCCAGAGGGAATTTCAGGCCGGAATTGAGAATGGCCGTCGTCTTCCCGGCGCCGGGATTGCCGATCAGCATGTACCAGGGCAGTTCGTAGAGGTAGCGCTTGCTTTCAAACAGACGCCGCCACAGGCCGCCCTTGGCGTGCATCTGCCGCAATTGCGAGACGGCGCGATTGACGATGCCGCTCACTGCCTTCAGGTTTTCCTGCGCCTGTTGGTCGGCGTCTTTCTCCTCCTCTTTTTCCGTCCGGCGCAAAAACTTGTTCAGCAGTTCCTCATCGTTGCGCAGCTTGCCCCACAAACGGTAAAGACCATAGAGGAGGCAACAGAAGAGGAAGAAGACAATGACTCCAATCCGCATCCCGATCGAGGCAAAGGGATAATACTCCCCGAAGGCCAGGAGGGGGCTGAGATGCCAGAACAGCAGGCACAGGGCGATGACGCCCAGGATGGAAACCGGCCAGCGAAACAGGATGAACAATAAAAGCGCGACCAGAAACACCAGGACGGTAATGCGCATGCCCAGGGAAGCAAAGGGATACAGACCGCCAAACGACAATAGCGGCCCAAGAAACCACACAACCACGCCCAGGATGATAAACGCCAGAATGAGCAACGCCTGGCGGGAAAACAACGCGGAAAAAAAGCTTCTGAACATTATGCGATTCCCAATGGACGTTACTGAGGTGCGACTGCCGTGGAAGGCGTCGCGCTCGGCTGCTGCTGGACGACGATTTGCACCCGGCGATTCCTGGCGCGTCCGGCAGGTGTCGCGTTATCGGCGACGGGTTCGCTGTCGGCCTTGCCAAGCGTCTCGATACGTGCCGACAGTACGCCGCGCGCCTCAAGCTCTTTTGCCACATTGTCGGCGCGCGCCTTGGAAAGCGCGTAATTGTCGGAGAACCGGGTTGCCCGAATGGGACGATTGTCCGAGTGACCGATGACCTGTACCGTGCCCGGCACCTTGCCGATTTCCATCGCGATGCGATCGAGCAGGGGCAGGATGCCAGGATTGACTTCCGCCCTCCCGGTAACGAACATGTCATCTCCCCTGAACGTCACGGCGCTGCGGAAATCATCCTCGTCGACAAACACCTTGCCCCGCGCGATCTCCTCCTTCAACAGTTCGGCAAGCCGCAACATGCGCACGGGCGGCGGCGACAGTTTCCCGATGGCGGAAATCCTTTCCTGCACGATCGTGCTTTGTTCGAGCAGGTGATATTTGTACCAACTGAACAGCGCAAAAATGACAAGGCCGAACAGACAGACACTCACCCATACCGGAATGTCGCGCCAGAATTTGTTTTTGTCGGGCGTCTCTCCGCGCCAGTGCGGGGAAAGCTCACGAGGAACGGAACCGCGCGCCGAGGAAAGAAGCAAGAGCAGGCGATAACGAATCGTCTCCAGTTCCCGCTGACCATTGGCAACGGCGCTGTACTGTCCCTTGAATCCCAGGCCGAGGATGTAATACATGACTTCCAGCAAATCCAGATGCTCTTCGGCATGGGCGGATAATCTACCCAGCAGGAGAAAAAATTTCTTGCCGCCTTGCGAGTCTCCGTGAAAGCGTGAGGCAAGTTGCTGATCGGCCCAGATGCCCGCCTGCTGGATGTCGCTGGTTCCTCCCCAATGCGTGTTGTTGGCGGTTTCGTCAAGCGCGGTCGTCAGGCAGAAACTGGCCGTCACCGCGTGCTCGCGCCGGATGTTGGCCTTGGCGCAAAGCTGGGAGAAGGCGTTGACTTCCTGCGCCAGCAATTCATACCATGCCTTGGTGCTCACCGTGTCGGGCAATTCCTCCGGCGTTTGCGCAATCGCGAGCAGGAGCGGCCTGGCCGCTTCGAGCAGAGGGTTTTGCGCCGCCTTCACTTTTTCCAACCGGCTGGCAATATCCACACCTGGCGGCAAGGCCAATGAATCCGGCGAGGGATTTGAGGAAACACGCGCGTTCCCGGCGTCTTCCTGGTCTGAATCGTTGAAAACGAAGGGATCGCTATCTGGTGGCGTCATAAATTTTTTCCAGGAAAAACTTCATGCCAAACCTATATTACATGATGAAAACATGTAATGCCAATCGGAGTTGAGGATGATAGCATCAAAGTTGGGATAAAGTGTATTTTCCGTATGAAAATGTTACGGGCTTTGTATTTTTGTGTTCACTTGCTGGGATGATTCCCAGATTGCCCGCCTTTTGTGCCGCACGGGTGCGCAATGACCCTGTGCCGGAAAATCGCCCGGAACGGATGCAAGAATTTCTCAAGAAGCGGTACGCCGCCATGCGCGGCGGCATCTGGCGTGGCCTGCACACCAGGCGCCCGAATCGCTTCCGGGGCTACTGGCGCTTCGAGGCGGAACTCGTGACTATCTCTGGCAAATCGACGACAGTAGCTGCCGCGACCTGCCGTTCTGCCCCAAAGACCTCGTGGATTGGGCCAGACGCGACAACATGGCGTTCATTCCCTTTGGAGGATGGGCCATGACGGGCTTTACCCCGCTTCTTGCCTGAATTCCAGCGGCAACGTCTCAATCCCCCGCGCCTGGTCGATCTTTTCCGCGACCATGAGCGCGGCGTCCAGTTCATTGATGCCGTGTTCCTGCATCAACCGATACCGCTCGGCCTTTTCTTCCGGCTCCGTCATGGCAAGCGCGAGGTAAAGGCTGGGCGGCACGGCGCGGAACAGGACTTCCATCGACTTGGAAAGAATCACCCCTTCGCCATACTTCCCGGCTTCCTTCCGCGCGGAAAGCATCAGCGCCTTCTGCGAGGGATTCAGTTCGCGGAAGCGGGCGATCTTTTCTACCTCGTCGGG
>JAITEO010000211.1 GCA_031281985.1 Zoogloeaceae bacterium
GTACACTGCCGGTCTTGCGCAAGGATTTCATTCTCGACGCCTACCAGATTCTTGAAGCGCGCGTCATGGGCGCGGACGCCATCCTCCTCATCGTCGCCGCGCTCTCTTTTAGGCAAATGCAGGATTTCGAAGGTCTGGCCCAGGAACTGGGCATGGCCGTGCTGGTGGAAAGTCACGATGGCGAGGAACTCGATCTCGCCTTGCAACTCCAAACCCCCCTGATCGGCATCAACAACCGCAACCTGCGCACCTTCGAGGTTCGCCTGGAGACCACCTGGTCGCAACTTCCCCGCATCCCCAAAGAACGCCTCGTCGTTACCGAAAGCGGCATCCGAACGCCCGAAGACGTGAAGGCCATGCAGGAACACGACATCCACGCCTTCCTGATCGGCGAAGCCCTTATCCGCGCGGCGGATCCGGGGGCGGAAATGGCAAGCTTGTTCGGGATCGGGGATCAGGAATCAGGGATCAGGGATCAGAAAAAGTAAGGGGGCGCTGCGCGCCCGTGGGGTGGAGGCGGGCAAGGCCCGCCGGGTGGTTGCCGCGTTGTACCTTTGCTGTTTGTTGGGTGTCCTCTCCCCGAACGTAAAAAACCGCCCCGAAGGGCGGTTTGGGAGCGGTTTTTCTGATGCCTGATTCCTGGCATCTGATTGGATCGCACCCCTATCCTCTGGATAGCTTGCCCTTCCCTTGTGCGGAAGGCACAATAGCCCGCTTTACTGCATGCTGTTTTTTTAATTGACTGGAGGCGATGTGTCTACAAACCTGTTTTCCATCGTGCAGGCGGCGGGTTGGCCGATTTGGCCGCTGTTGCTGGCTTCGATGATTGCGGTGGCGCTGATTGGCGAGCGTTTCTATTCCTTGCGCAAAAGCCGTGTCGTGCCGCCCGGCCTGTTGCAGCGCGTATTGCAGGAAATCCGGCAAAACAAGAACGGCATCGACGAAGAGGCGCTGCATGAGCTGGAACGGCATTCGCCGCTGGGACGCGTGCTGGCGGCGGGATTACGCAACCGCAACGCTTCGCGCGAAGTCATGAAGGAATCCATCGAGGAAACCGGACGCGCCGTCATGCATGACCTCGAACGCTATCTCACCACGCTGGGCACCATCGCTTCCATCGCGCCCCTGATGGGGCTGTTCGGCACGGTCGTGGGGATGATCGAAATGTTCGGCTCGCAGGGCGGCGCGGTCGGCACGCATGATCCGACCGTGCTGGCGCATGGCATCTCCACCGCCCTGTACAACACCGGCTTCGGCATTCTCATCGCCATTCCCAGCATGATCTTCTGGCGGCACTTCCGGGCGCTGGTCGAGAGTTTCGTGATGGACATGGAACAGCAGGCCATCTTCCTGGTGGAAGTGCTGCACGGCGAGCGCGGAGAAAATGTATGAACTTTTCCCGCCAGCGTAATCGTGAAGAGCCGGAAATCAACCTGATTCCCCTGATCGACGTGCTGTTGGTGGTCATCATTTTCCTGATGCTGACCACGACCTACTCCCGTTTCGCCGGACTGGAAATCACCCTGCCTTCCGCCGACGCCGAGCAGGCGCAGAATGTGCCCAGTGAAGTCGAGGTGGCGATTACGGCGGATGGACAGATGCGGGTCAATAAACAGTTGTTGCGCGCCAATGACGTGCATTTCATCAGCGAAGCCCTGCAACAGGCCGCCGCAGGCCAGACCGACCCGCTCATCGTCATCAGCGCCGACGCCAAGGCCACGCACCAGAGCGTGATCGACGTCATGCAGGCGGCGCAGTCGGCGGGATATCCGCGCATTTCCTTCACCATCCAGACGCAGCCGGCTTCTCCGTGAGGCAGACCGGGCATTCATGGACAGCGCCCCGCATGCCGGAAAACACCGCCCTTCCCGCGGCAAAGCGCGCGTAAGTGCATGGCTGACCCGGCACTGGCAACGGCGCGGACTATCCCTGGCGCTGTTGCCGCTGGCGCCCTTGGCGTTGCTCTTTGCCGCCCTCGCCGCCCTGCGCCGTTTCCTGTATCGTCACACGTGGCTACGCTGCGTCGCCCTGCCGGTTCCGGTGGTGGTGGTGGGCAACCTGGGCGTGGGCGGCACGGGCAAGACGCCGCTGGTCTTGTACATCGCCCAGTCCCTGCAAGCAGCGGGCTGGCGTCCCGGCATTCTCAGCCGGGGCTATGGGCGACTGCGCGGCGCGTCCGAACCCTGTCCGGTTTTTCCGCATTCCGATCCCGCCCAGGTGGGGGATGAGCCGGTGCTGCTCGCCCTGCGCGGCAAGCTGCCGGTGTGGGTGGGGCGTGACCGCGCGGCGGCGGGCGCGGCGCTGTTGGCAAGGCATCCGGATGTCGATGTGCTGATTTGCGACGATGGCCTGCAACACCTGCGTCTGCGGCGTGACGTGGAGATTGCGGTCTTCGATGGACGCGGCGCGGGCAATGGTTTTCTGCTGCCCCTGGGGCCGCTGCGCGAGCCGCTCTCCCGTTTGCGCGGGGTGGATGCCGTTCTCTTCAATGGCGCGCCGGACGCGCGCGTGCTGGCCGCCTGCGCGGGCGGTAAAGGTTTCGACATGCGGCTTCTTCCCGGCGCGTTCTACCGACTGGACAATCCAGGGATATGCTGCACGGCGGACGACTTCGCCGCAAAAAGGCTGGGCGCGCTGGCGGGCATCGGGCATCCGGAGCGGTTTTTTCGCACCCTCGAACAGATGGGGCTTCTATTTTCCGCCCACGCCTTTCCCGACCATCACGCCTATCAAAGCGCGGATTTATCGTCCTTGCCGTGCGAAGTCCTGCTGATGACGGAAAAGGATGGCGTAAAATGCGCCCGATTCAGCGCCGCTCCCGGTATGCCGGAACTCTGGGCGCTGCCGGTCACGGCAAGTTTGCCGCCGGATTTTTTCAACTTCCTGCTGGAGAAACTCAAGTGGACGCAAAACTCCTCGACATCCTCGTCTGCCCCCTCTGCAAGGGCGAACTGCTGTACAAGAAAATCGAGCAGGAATTGATCTGCAAATCCTGCAAACTCGCCTTCGCCATCAAGGACGGCATTCCCATCATGCTGGAAGAAGAGGCGCGCGTCCTGACGCCCGAAGAAGCCTGAACGATGCCGTCTTTCAAGGTCGTCATTCCCGCCCGCTACGCTTCCAGCCGCCTGCCGGGCAAGCCGCTGGTGGATCTGTGCGGCAAGCCGATGATCGTGCGCGTGGCGGAACAGGCGCTGGCCTCGGGCGCGGAAGAAGTCATCGTCGCCACCGACCACGCCGACATCGCGGCGGTCATCCAGGCGCGGGCGCTGCCCCGGCTCAGGGCCATGATGACGCGCGCCGACCACGCCAGCGGCACGGATCGTCTGGCGGAAGTCGCGGCAAGATCCGGGTGGGACGAAAAAACCGCCATCGTCAATGTGCAGGGCGACGAGCCGCTGATTGCGCCGGAGATCATCACCCGTGTCGCGCAGGGACTGCTGGAGAGCGGCGCGGACATCGTCACGCTGGCGCATCCTTTGACAAAAGCGGCGGAATTCTTCGATCCCAATGTCGTCAAGGTAGTCTGCCGCGCCAATGGTGACGCCCTGTATTTTTCTCGCGCGCCCATTCCCTACGCGCGCGACGCCTTCCGGGAAAGCCGCGCCGCGCTACCGCCGGATTTTCCCGCCCGCCGCCATATCGGACTGTACGCCTACCGCGCCGCCTTCCTGCGCGCCTACACGCAACTTTCCCCCGCGCCGCCGGAAACCTTCGAGTCCCTGGAACAACTGCGCGCCCTGTGGCACGGCTACCGCATCCACGTCCTGCACATCCCCGACGCCTTGCCCCCCGGCGTCGACACCCCCGCCGACGTTGCGCTCGTCTGCCAATATTTGGGAGGCGGCAAAAAGTAAAAACCTACTTTTTGCCGGTTCAGTCAGCAAAAAAGGGCAAGCGGAGCTTGCCCTTTTTTGGGGTAAAGGCGAGGAAACCCACTACCCTCTGCACGATCCTGTAGGGGCG
>JAITEO010000233.1 GCA_031281985.1 Zoogloeaceae bacterium
CGACCACCAGGGCATGGTGAGGAAGAACAGGAAGTAATAGACCGTCAGGACTTGGGCGATGATGTCGCCGTTCAGCCAGGTTTGCCCGAAGATGAGATACCCCGGCGCCTTGGTGCCCAGGAAGCCGAGGACCAGGAAGGCGAACACGAAAATGCCCAGCAGGGTCTTGTAGATCGGGCCGCGATAGCGGATCGACTTCACCGGCGAGCGGTCGAGCCAGGGCAGGAGCGCCAGGATCACCACGCCGCCGCCCATGGCGACCACGCCCCAGAACTTGGCGTCGAGTCCGAAGAAGTTCCACACCATCGCCCGCAGCATCGAGTAGAACGGCGTGAAGTACCACACCGGCGCGATGTGTTCCGGCGTCTTCATCGGGTCGGCGGGGAAGAAGTTGTTGTATTCCAGGAAATAGCCGCCGCCTTCCGGCAGGAAGAACACGACAATCGAGAAGAGGGCGAGGAACACCGCGACGCCGACGATATCCTTGACCGTGTAGTACGGATGGAAGGGAATGCCGTCTGCCGGAAGTCCTTTTTCGTTCGTCACCTTCTTGATTTCGATGCCGTCCGGGTTGTTCGAGCCGACTTCATGCAGCGCCAGGAGGTGCGCCACGACCAGGCCGATCAGCGCCAGCGGCACGGCCACGATGTGAAAGGCGAAAAAGCGGTTCAGGGTAGCGTCGCCAATGACGAAGTCGCCGCGTATCCACAGGGAAAGCGGCTCGCCAACCAATGGGATGGCGCTGAACAGATTGACGATGACCTGCGCGCCCCAGTAGGACATCTGTCCCCAGGGCAGCAGGTAGCCCATGAAGGCTTCCGCCATCAGGCAGAGGAAAATCAGGATGCCGAACACCCAGATCAATTCGCGCGGCTTGCGGTAGGAACCGTAGAGCAGCCCGCGGAACATGTGCAGATACACCACGATGAAGAAGGCGGAAGCGCCGGTGGAGTGCATGTAGCGGATCAGCCAGCCCCAGGCTACATCGTTCATGATGTAGGAGACGCTGGCGAAGGCAAACGGCAGTCCGGCGGCGTTGAGGGAAGCGTCCGGCTTGTAGTTCATCGCCAGGAAGATGCCGGTCACGACCTGGATCACCAGCACCAGCAGCGCCAGCGAGCCGAAGTAATACCAGAAGTTGAAGTTCTTCGGCGCGTAGTATTCGGAAAGGTGCGCCTTCCACAGCGAAGTTGCCGGGAAACGGGCATCCACCCATTCCAGCAAGTTGCCCAGAAGCGTTCCGTTGGATTTGTATTTCTCGAAATTGCTGTTGGTAGCCATGCTTTAAGCCCCCTGAGTGTCTTCGCCGATGAGGATGCGCGTATCGGAAAGATAGCGATGCGGCGGAATTTCCAGATTGGTCGGCGCTGGTTTTTCCTTGAACACGCGACCCGCAAAATCGAAGGTGGAACCGTGACAGGGGCAGAGAAAACCGCCCTTCCAGTCAGCGGTCATGCCTTCGCTGGCGCCCGGCTTGAATTTGGAAGAAGGCGAGCAGCCCAGGTGGGTGCAGATGCCGATGGCCACGAAAAGCTCCGGCTTGAGGGCGCGCGCGGCGTTCGTGCAGTATTTGGGCTGTTGTTCTTTCTTGGATTCGGGATCGGATACTTCGCCATCCAGTTGCGGCAAGGTTGCCAGCATTTCCGGAGTGCGGCGCAGTATCCACACCGGTTTGCCGCGCCATTCGACCACCATCATCTGGCCGGGTTCGAGTTTGCTGATATCCGCCTCGACCGGCGCGCCCGCCGCCTTGGCGCGTTCGGAAGGCAACATGGAGGCCACGAACGGCACCGCCGTCGCCGCCACGCCAACCCCACCCACCGCCGCCGTCGCGACAATCAACCGCCGCCTGCCACAGTCCATTTTTCCTTGATCACTCATAACAGAGACCTCTGCCTATCCTGGTTAAACTGAACCTGCGGATTATACGACATTGGTGGCTCGTTCGGCAAAAAGTGAGAACCCGCAGGGTGCAATTAAAAGTGGAGGATGTCATGTTGATAATCTATCCCAGACGAAGCGCCGCCAAACTCCCTCCCCTGACAAGGGGAGGGCTGGGGAGGGGTTTGCGGCAGTGGAGCAGGCACCAACGTCTGATGCAGACCGAAGCGCCACAAACCCCCCTCAATCCCCCCTTGTCAGGGGGGAGGAAAACCGCGCACCCCAGATACGCCCAAGCTATGCCAGCCTTGGGAAACCAGCAAGGGCAGGGATAATATCACTTTGACATCTTCCACTTTTAATTGCGCCCAGCGAAGCGCGAAGCGAGCGTCGACCTTTGTGTCGTTTAACCGTAAAATTCCGCCATCTTTGCCCGGATTGTCTTCAAGCCATCATGAAAAAGATTACTTTACTTGCCGCGTCGTGCGCCTTGCCGTTTGCCTTTTTTCTCTCCTTGCCTGCTTGCGCCAGCGGGTTTCTGGCGGTCGAGGAGAACGCCAGCGGGTTGGGCGTGGCCTATGCGGGCGCGGCGGCTTCCGCCGATGATGCGAGCACGCTGTATTACAACCCGGCGGGACTGACGCGGCTTTCCGGCGCGCAGCTTTCCGTGGGGCTGGTGGGCGCGCAGAGCCGTTATGAATTCGATGAGGACGGCAGTGTCGGCCTTTCCGGTGGCGAGGGCGGACAGGCGGGGCAGTGGCGCGGCTTGCCGCATGTCTATGCTTCCTGGCCGGTGAATGCGGATCTGTCGCTGGGGCTGGGGATTTCCTCTCCCTACAGCCTGGACCTGGAATATGACGATGACTGGATGGGACGCGGCATGGGCGTGCGCGCGCGGCTTTCTTCCCTCAACATCAATCCGGCGCTGGCCTATCGCGTTTCCGACAAGGTGTCCTTGGGGCTGGGGCTGAATTACCAGCAAATCCGCCTGAAAAGCGCCCTGAACGCGCTGCGGGATTCCGATACGGACAGCGCCTGGGGCTGGAATGCCGGCGCGTTGTTTACCCTTTCGCCGGAAATGCGCCTGGGGCTGGCGTATCGTTCCGGGATGGATTATCGGCTGGAGGCGAGCGCCGCCAGCGCCTTGCATGCCTTTCCCGGCGTGGATGCGCGCGGACGTTTCAAGACGCCGGACGTGTTTTCCCTTTCGGTCTGGCAACAGGTTTCGGAGCGCTGGGAAGCGATGGGCGATATTTCCTGGGTCAACTGGGATCGCGTGGATGGCTACGATCACGGCAGTTGGCGGCTTTCCTGGGGCGCGGCGTATGCCTACAACGAGCGCTGGAAATCGAAGTTCGGCATTGCCTATGATCGTTCGCCGATACGCACGGCGGATCGCACCGTTCTGTTGCCGGACGCGCATCGTCTCTGGCTGGCGGTGGGCGGACAGTATCGCTTCAGCAGATACGCCACGCTGGATTTCGGCTATGCCTACCAACGCGCCAGGGAAGCCAGGATGGATCAGGCGCAGGGCGCGGGATTGCGGCTCCGGGGCAATTACGACGCCAGCGGCCATGTCATTGGCGTACAGTACAACCAGGGGTTCTGAAGACGAAACGTGGACAAAACGAACGAAAGGCGGTGTGATGGCGACGGCAAATCTGCTGGGCTGGCGGGAAATCCTGCTGACCCTGATTCTGTTGATTGTCGCCTACATGTTCTGGTTGATCTGGCGCATGCGCCGCATCAACCGTTTTGCCGAACGCGCGCGCTTCGAGGCGATGCGCGTGGAGCCGCAGGCGTCGTCCTCTGACGGGACTGCCGCCGGGACTTCCGATACGGAAGTCTCGCCGGGAAGCGACGACGCACAAACCGAGGAGCGCGAAGACATGCCCCCCATCTACGAACGTCCCCGCAATCGTCCGCAGTCGGCGGCATCCTCCGAAACGTTCGCGGCGCCGAATGTATCGTTTGCCCAACGGGCGTTCATGGCGGGCGTGGAGCGGGAGATGGCGCAGTTGCGCGAGGAAATGGACGCCCTGCGCGGCGCGTTCTCCGCCTTGCGCAGCGACAATGAAGGCTGGCGCGATGCCGTGGAACAGGAAATGCACAAGCTGCAAATGGCGCAGAACGCCGCGCCACTCTATAACGATGCCATGCAGATGGCGTTGCTGGGGCATGACGCCGTCACCATTGCCGAGCGTTGCGGCATTGCCCGCGCCGAGGCGGACCTGGTGGTGGCGCTGATCAAGCGTAAGGAAAAATCATGAGCGAGAACGATACGCAGGTCGTGGATACCACCGACGAGGAAGAAGAGGAAGAGGACGTAGAGAACGCCGAGGATGGCGTGGCGGAACAACGCGGCAAAATCGTCAAGCGCCTGATGCTGGCGGCGGGCATGGTGGCAGCCCTGCTCTTGCTGCTGGCCTTTTTCGATTACCTTGCCCGTCCCGGCGAAGAAGCGGAAGAGCCGCCCTTCACCCAGCCCGTGCCCGTGCCGCCCAGCCAACCGCCGCTCATCCAGCCGGTCACGCCGCCGGACGCGCCGCCGGAAGTTCCGGAGGAAACGCCTCCGGAAGAAACGCCGCCCGATCCGCCGTCGGTCGATACCCCGCCGGAATTGCCGCCCATGCCGCCCACAGTGCCCACGCCGCCCACGCCCCCTGCGCCGCCGCCGGTGCCGGGCATCCGGACGACCGTGCCGGAAGCGCCGATACGCGTCATCACGCCGCCTTCCCCGCCGCCCGTCGAATATGTCGCGCCGCCGGAGCGCGCGCCCGTGGTGCCGGAACTCACCGCGCCGCCGGAAGTCACCCTGCCGCCGCCTTCCGCGCCGCCCGTGCAGCCAAATGCGGCGACGGAGAATGCAGCGCCTTCCGTGCCGCCACACCGCAGAAGCGGTTTTCTGGTGCAGGCGGGCGTCTTTGCCAATTTCGAACGTGCAAAAGACCTGCACAACCGGCTTGTGCAGCACGGCATCCCCGCCACGCTGGAAACCCGCGTACAGGTCGGTCCGTTCAAGACCCAGGCCGAAGCGGAGGCGGCGCGCAAAAAGATGCGCGAACTGGGCGTGGAAGGGCTGCTGGTGCCGCCGCCCAGGAACTGATTTTTTTCTTGATGCTTTCCGGTAAAAAGCAAGGTTTTGTTTCTTGCCATACCGAACAGGAGTTTATCCATGCAAAAAACCATCATCGCTACCGACAAGGCGCCCGCCGCCATCGGCACTTATTCCCAGGCCGTCAAGGTGATTGATGCCGCCGCCACCCTGTATGTTTCCGGGCAGATTGGCCTGCATCCCGCCAACCAGACCCTGGTCGACGGCATCGACGCGCAGGTCGCGCAGGTCTTCGAAAACCTGAAGGCCGTCGTGGGTGCCGCGGGCGGCAGTCTTTCCGATGTGGTGAAACTCAACGTTTATCTTACCGACATGACACATTTCGCCAAGGTCAACGAGGCCATGACCCGCTTCTTCAGCGCGCCCTATCCGGCGCGCGCCGCCGTGGGCGTCCGGGAACTGCCCAAGGGCGCGCTGGTGGAAGTCGACGCCGTCGTGTGCCTGAACGTTTGAATACCCGCGCGCGCGCCGCTGCCGCTGCGCCAAGAAGCGGCAAGCCGCCGCGTGAAAAGAAGTCCTCCGCGCTGGCGGAAAAATTCAAGCGTCTGGGGATAACGCGCCAGGAAGACCTGCTCTTGCACCTGCCGTTGCGCTACGAGGACGAAACCCGCGTCACGCCCATCAAAACGGCGCTCGAGGCGGCGCTGTTCGGGAAAGGGGAAGAGGAGGGGGGCGACAGCGTGCAGTTGCAGGGCGCGATCATCGACAGCCAGATACAGTTTCGCCCCCGGCGGCAACTGATTGTCCGGCTTGCCGATGCGAGCGGCGCAATCACCCTGCGCTTTCTCAATTTCTATCCCAATCAGATGGCCGCGCTTGCCGTGGGCAATCAGGTGCGCTGCGTGGGCGAAATCCGTCCGGGCTATTTTGGCGCGGAAATGGTGCATCCGCGTTTTCGCGTCGTCCTGCCCGACACGCCATTGCCGGAAAGCCTGACGCCCATCTATCCCACTACCGCCGGACTGGCGCAGTCGGTATTGGCCGCGCGCATCGATAAGGCGATTTCCGCTATGCCGCTTGCGGAAACCCTAAGCGCCGAATTTCTCGCCCAGGCAAGACTGCCGACGCTCTGGCAAGCCCTTCTCTTCTTGCACCATCCGCCCGCCGATGCCGACGCGCGCGCCCTTGCCGCGCGCCAGCATCCGGCCTGGCGGCGGGTCAAGCTCGATGAACTGCTCGCACAGCAAATCTCCCTGCGCCACGCCTATCGGGCGCGGCGCAAAGTCGGCGCGCCGTGTCTTGCCGCTGAGGGCAAGCTCGCCGCCGCCCTCGTGCGCCAGCTTCCCTTTGCGCTTACCCGCGCCCAGCGGCGCGTTTGCGCTGAAATCAGCGCCGACTTGCGCGCGCCGTATCCCATGCAGCGCCTGTTGCAAGGCGATGTCGGCGCGGGCAAGACGCTGGTGGCGGCGCTTGCCGTCTGCCAGGCGGTGGAATCTGGCTGGCAGGCGGCGTTCATGGCCCCGACCGAAATCCTGGCCGAGCAGCACTACCTGAAACTGAGCGGCTGGCTTGAGCCGCTGGGCGTGGAAGTCGTCTGGCTTACCGGCAGCCAGAAGGGCAGGGCGCGCGCGACGCAGCTTGCCGCCGCGCGCACGGCGGGGCTGATCGTCGGTACGCATGCCTTGATCCAGGAAGGCGTCGATTATGAGCGCCTGGCGCTCATCGTCATCGACGAACAACACCGTTTCGGCGTCCAGCAGCGTCTCGCCCTGCGCCAGAAGGGGCAAGCGCCGCACCAGTTGATGATGTCCGCCACGCCCATCCCGCGCACCCTGGCCATGAGCTACTGCGCCGACCTGGATGTTTCCACCCTGGACGAACTCCCGCCGGGGCGCGTGCCCATTCGCACCCGCCTGGCGCGGGATGGACGGCGGGAAGAAGTCATGGCGCATGTGCGCAAGAAAGTGGCGGCCGGACAGCAGGTGTACTGGGTTTGCCCGCTGATCGAGGAATCCGAGACCCTGCAACTCAAGACCGCGCTGGAAACCCACGCCTGGCTTACCGAAGCCCTGCCGGAACTGCGTATCGGTCTGATGCATGGCCGCCTGAAAAGCGCCGAGAAACAGGCGGTCATGGCAGAATTCGTCGCCGGGAAAATCGACTTGCTGGTGGCGACCACGGTGATCGAGGTCGGCGTGGATGTGCCCAACGCCAACCTGATGGTCATCGAACACGCCGAGCGCTTCGGGCTGGCCCAGTTGCACCAGTTGCGCGGCCGGGTCGGACGCGGTGCGCAGGAAAGCAGTTGCGTCCTGCTCTACGCCGAACCCCTTTCTCCGACGGCACGCGCGCGTTTGAAGATCATCTTCGAAAACAACGATGGCTTCGAGATTGCCCGCCAGGACTTGCAACTGCGTGGCCCCGGCGAATTCATCGGCAGTCGCCAGAGCGGCCTGCCCCTGCTCCGCTACGCCGACCTGGAAACCGACGCCGACCTCGTGGAAACCGCCCGCACCCTCGCCGAAACCCTGCTCACCCGCTTCCCCGAAAAAGCCGATCAAACCCGCGAACGCTGGCTGGGCGAAAAGGAAGCCTTGCTGAAGGCGTGAAAAAACGTCAAAAAGTAAAAACCTACTTTTTGCCGGTTTCCTATAGCAAAAAAGGGCAAGCGGAGCTTGCCCTTTTTTGGTGGAAAAGCAACGAAAACCCACTATTGCCCATTCGCCCGGTCGTAGGGGCGCACTGCGTGCGCCCGTCAGCCGTCACGCGGCGGGACGATTCGCGGGCGCGCGCAGCGCGCCCCTACAAGACCGGGTGACTGCTCCCTTCCAAACCCCTCCCCAGCCCACCCCTTGTCAGGGGAGGGAGCCGGTTT
>JAITEO010000237.1 GCA_031281985.1 Zoogloeaceae bacterium
TCCAGCGCGGTGTCCAGGTCTGTTTGCAGACCCGTGTCGATGACCTGCTTGGCCAAACGCACGGAGAGCGGCGGTAGCGCAACCAGGCGTTTTGCCAGTTGATATGCTTCTGAGATCAGGTTCTCGTCCGGGATTGTCTGGTCTACCAGTCCGATGGCTTCTGCCTGTTCTGCCGTAATGCGTCTTGCGGTCAGGATGAGGGACTTGGCGCGCGCCGCGCCGATCAGGCGGGGAAGACGCTGTGTGCCGCCCGCCATGGGAATGATGCCCAAGCCGACTTCCGTCAACCCCATTTTCGCGCGCGCTCCCGCAAGGCGTAGGTCGCAGGTCAGCGCAAGCTCCAGTCCGCCGCCGAACGCGGGACCGTTGATGGCGGCGATGGTGATCGGCTCCATCTTTTCGAGACGGCGAAACAGATTTTGCGTGAATCGCTGTTTGGAGAGAAATACAGCGGGTGGAGCGGATTGCGCTGCCCGTTCCCGCAAGTCCGTGCCAGCGCAGAAAGCATCTCCCGCGCCAGTAAACACCAGAACGCGAATGTCATCGCCGCGCGACACCTTGTCGATGATTTCGCTCAACTCTTCCTTCATCCGTTGATTCAAGGCATTTCGTTGTGCCGGGCGATTGAGGGTCACGGTGGCGATTTTGTCTTGCGCCTCGAAGATCAATGTTTCATAGGTCATAATTGGCTTTCGATGTGGGAATCCTGGACGATGCCCTGGGCAAGCAGGGTCTGGATGTCATCTTGCCCATACCCCAGCGTTTCCAGGATGTACCGGGTATGTTGCCCCAGGAGAGGAGGCGCGATTTCGTACTCTATGGGGGTACGGGAAAACTTCAGCGGATTGGCGATGAACCGGAGTTCGCCCACGGTGGGATGCGCCATGGCGCGCAGCATTTGCCTGGCGGCAACCTGGGGTTCTTCCAGGGCTTCGGCCACGGTATTGATGGGGCCGCAGGGTACGCCCGCCTCGTTCAGTAGCTGCACCCATGCCGCGCGCGGACGTGTCTTCAGGATGTCCGACAAGATGGCGTTCAGGATTTCCCGGTTCCGGGCGCGCGCGCCCATATCGATGAAACGCGTATCCCCGGCCAGATCGGGGATACCCAGAGCCGCGCAAAGTTTGACGAATTGCCCCTGATTCCCCGCCAACAACTGCAAGTCGCCGTCACGACAGGCAAACGCGCCGGAAGGCACCACGGAAGGATGCGCGTTGCCAAGACGCCGGGGCAGGACGCCATCGGCCAGGAAACCAACGGCTACCGTGCTCAATGCCGCGATCTGGGTGTCGAACAAGGCCAGGTCGATATACTGTCCCAAGCCGGAACGCGCCCGTTCTTCAAGCGCCGCCAGGATTCCAATGACGGCATATAATCCTGTCATGATGTCGATGATGGAAAGCCCAACCTTCTGCGGCGCGCCTTGCGCTTCACCGGTCAAATCCATCATCGCGCCCATGGCTTGCATGACGCTATCGTATCCGGTACGGTCGCGGCAAGGCCCGGTCTGGCCAAAACCCGTGAGGGAGCAATACACCAGGCGCGGGTTCAGGGCGCGCAGGGTTGCGTCATCCAGGCCGTAGCGCGCCAGGGTTCCTGGCTTGTAGTTTTCCAGGAGGACATCGCTTTCCTTTGCCAGGCGGCGGATGATTTCCTGCCCCTCTTGCGTGGCGAGATTGACCGCGATGGAATGCTTGCCGCGATTCACGCTGGCGAAATACGCGCTTTCCCGAAGTTCTGGCCTTGCGTCGGGATTGAGATAGGGCGGCACCCAGCTTCGAGAATCATCACCGCTCTTTGGACGCTCGACCTTGATTACGTGCGCGCCCAGATCCGCCAAGGTCTGCCCGGCGACTGTCCCCGCCAGGACGCGGGTCAGATCCAGTACCCGTATTCCGGAAAGCAAGGAATTCTTGTTCATCAGTCGATGGACAGCCCGATGGCGTGGACAACCTCTGCCCACTTGCCGGTTTCCGCCGCAATGGATTTCGCGTATTCCTCCGGGCTGCTTTCCTCTGGTTCAAAACCCAGCGCAATCAATTTCTCGCGGGAGTTTTCTTCCCTGACGAACTTCGTCAGCAAGGCATTCAACCGATTGACGATGGCAGGCGGCGTTCCGGCAGGAGCGAAAATTCCCATGAAGGATTCCGCGGAAAAACTTCGCAGGCCGGATTCCCCGATCGTGGGCACATCGGGCAACGCGCTGATCCTGCGTGCGGGCGTAACGCCCAGTGCCCGGATTTTTCCACCTCGCAACTGGCCTTGCGCGGAGGCCAGGCTATCAAAGAAAACAACGACATCACCACGCAGCAATCCCAACAAGGCGGGCGCGCTGCCTTTATAGGGCACATGCACGAAATCCAGCCCCGCTTTCCTGCCGAACAGTTCGCCTTCCAGATGGGAGACGGTCCCATTGCCCTGCGATCCCAGCATCAACGAACCGGCCGGCCTGGCCTTGGCGTATTGGATGAATTCGGACACGTCGCGCACAGGAAGATCGGCATTGACCAGCATGACGTGAGGAACATTGACGATGCGCGAAATCGGACGGAAATCCCGGGTCAATTCATAGCCCAAAGAAGGATAGACGCTGGCGCTGACCGCATAGATGGAAGAAGGCGCAAGAAGCAGGGTGTAGCCAT
>JAITEO010000250.1 GCA_031281985.1 Zoogloeaceae bacterium
CTGTGCGCCGGCAGGCGCGCGACCAGGAAATCCATCTGGTCGGCCAGAATTTCCCGCGACGAGAGCAGAAAGTGTTCCCACAGGCAGGGCGCATAGGGCACGAAGAGGAGCGGCAGGCGCGCCTCTTCCAGTCTTCTTCCGCCTTTTTTCTGGTTGCAGGCGCGGCACGCGGTCACGACATTGCTCCAGATTTTTCTTCTGTCTTCTGAAACTCAGTCCCCAGTCCCCTGGTCATCGCGTCTTGCAGCAGGGCGCGGTTGCCGAGGAGGGTGATGCTTTGGCGGGCGCGGGTGAGGGCGGTGTAGAGGAGTTCGCGGGTCATCAGCGGGTTGTCTTTTTCCGGCAGCAGCAGCGCGACGTGGTCGAATTCCGAGCCTTGCGCCTTGTGTACGCTCATGGCGAACGCGCCTTCCCAGGCGGGCAGGCGGGAAAGTGGCAGCCAGTGGTAGCCGGTGGCGTCATGGGCGGGAAAACAGGCGAACAGCGCGTTGTCCTCGCCATGTTCCAGCACGATGCCGATGTCGCCGTTGAATAGACGCAGGGCGGCGTCGTTTCGCTGGATCAGGATGGGTTGTCCCGACGACAAAAACTCTCCCCTGTCCTTTTCGCTCCTTTGTCTTCCGAAGGCCGCCAGCGCCGCGCCGAGGGCGCGATGGACGCCCAGGACGCCGCGCTCGCCCTCGCGCACGACACAGAGGATGCGAAAACGCTCCAGCGCCTGGAAGAGCGGCCTGGGGTCATCCCCGGCACGCCATTTCGCCAGCGCCTCCCAGTAGGCCGCGTATCCCGCCGTCAACAGCTCGTTTTCGGCGGATGAGCGCCCGCTGCCGCTGGATTCCAGGTACTTCAGTTCCGCATGCTTCCGATCCAGCAAGGCGAGCGCCGCCTGGACTTCTCCTGCCGCCAGATGCCGCGCCAGACGCCCCAGCGGCGATTCCGGGGGAAAACGACGGCTGCGGGTGAGCGCAATGACAGCATCCTGGAATGGCGAGGGAGGCGCGGCCTCTTGCGTCTCTTCTGCATCGATCCGCTCTCCGGTGAGTTCGGCAAGCGCGCGGCGGGTATCGGCGCTCAAGTCCGTGCGTATAAAGAGCATGGCGAAGATGGAACCGGCTTCCACGGCTTGCAGTTGCGCCATGTCGCCGAGCAGGATCAGCCGGGCGTGTGGCGGCAGGGCGGCGCAAAGCTGGTGGGTGAGCAGGAGATCGAGCATGGAAGCCTCGTCGATCACCAGCACGTCGAGCGCCAGCGGATTGCCGGCGTGATGGCGCGGCGCGCCGCCCTCCACGCCCAGCCCCAGCAGACGATGCAAGGTGGTGGCCTCTGGCGGCAGGAGACGGACGATTTCTGGCGGCAAACCCTGGGCGCACAGGCGCATGGCCTCCTGCATCCGCGCCGCCGCCTTGCCGGTGGGCGCGGCCAGCGCGATGCGCAATGCCGGATCCTCCGCCAGAAGACAGGCCAGCAGACGGGCGACGGTAAAGGTCTTGCCCGTGCCGGGGCCGCCGCGAATGACGGTCAGACGCCGCAACAAGGCCAGCGCCACGGCGCGTTTTTGTTCGTCGGGCGCGTCCTGGGCGTCGGCAGCGGCGGGAAAGAGCCGCGCCAACATCTGCCGCGCCGCTTTTCCGGGCGGCGGCGGCACGGCGCGGTGGCGCGCCAGGAGGTCGGCGACCAGGCGCGTTTCGGCAGAGAAATAGCGCGCCAGATACAGATGTCCCGCGCCATCCAGGATCAGGGGCTTGCCGCTGGCCGCATCCCCCGCGACGCCGCTGGCATGGAGCGCGGCTTCCTCTATCGACGTATCGGCAAGCAAGACGCGGATTTCGCCTTCCGCGGCCGCCAGCACCAGCGCGAATCCGGCCTTTTGGGCGGCGTCGATGCTCTTTTCCGGCGCGCCCAACTGTTGCGCCCAGCGGCGGCACTGGTCGGCGAAGGCGCGCGCCAGCAGGAGGTTGGCGTTCTGCGTGTTCATGCGCGGCGCGCCGCCGAGAGAATGGCGTCGGCGAACTGGGCGGCCAGGGCGAAGGGGAAGTCGTGTCCCATGCCGGGCAGCACCCGCAATTCCGCCGTGGGAATGGCCTTGGCGGTATCCACGCCGCAGGCGAAGGGAATCAGGGGGTCTTCCCTGCCGTGCAATACCATGCAGGGAATGCGAATCCCCGCGAGCAGGGGACGCCGGTCGCCGCCGGTCATCAGCGCCGCCAACTGGCGGGCGACGCCCGCCGGATGAAAGCCGCGCCGGAATTCAAAGGTGAACATGGCCTCCAGTTCCGCCTCCAGCGTGGGATAACCCGGACTCATCAACACCTGTTGGCGGCGCACCGCATCCTGGACGATGGTCTTCTCGTCATGCAAGAAGGGCAGGGGCGCGATGAGCGCCTGCTGCGCCGCTGGCGTGGGCGGCGGCAACAGGGGATTGCCGGAAGAAGACATGATGGAAGTGAGCGAACGGCAACGCCCCGGATAACGCGCCGCGACAATCTGCCCGATCATGCCGCCCATGGAAGCGCCCACGATGTGCGCCTTTTCGATGTGGAGCGCATCCAGCAAGCCTATCGCGTCGGCGGCCATGTCCGCCAGGGTGTAGAGCGGCGAGGGAACTTTTTCCCCCGCGAGAAACTGCTGCAAATGCGGCACGCCCAGCGCATCCAGCCTGGAGGAAAGCCCGGTGTCGCGGTTATCGAAGCAAACGACCCGATGCCCCGCATCGACAAGCCGCTCGATGAGCGTCCGCGGCCAGCGGGTGAGCGGCGTTCCCAAGCCCTGGATGAGCAGAATCACCGGCGCGTCCGCCATGCCGCAACATTCGGTTTCAAGCCGTAAAGCGCCAATATCGACCAGGGGCATGGGAGTCAGGAGTCAGGAATCAGGAATCAGGAATCAGGAATCAGGAGGGCGGTGCGGAATTATAGCGTGTGGCGGGCGCGATGATCAGAGGACAGAAGACAGAGGACAGAAGACGGGGCGGCGCTGTGCGCCTTTGTGGTCTGTAGTCTGTAGGGGCGGGGGCAGTCCAATAGGAAGGAGCGCTTTTCCAGGCGAAGCGCCGCCGCCTGCCGTCCCCTCTCCCCCAATCCTTTGGGGGAGAGGGTGCCCGACAGGGCGGGAGAGGGCTTGCACCCTGCAAGGGGGCGGCACGGCGCGTTGACAGGGTTTTTCTGGAAAACAAGCAGCGGCGCTTCGTCGTGTGCAATCCAAAGTTTTCCGCCAACCGTATC
>JAITEO010000330.1 GCA_031281985.1 Zoogloeaceae bacterium
AAAGTAGCCTTTTACTTTTTTCCGCACTTATCCTTGGATTGCCCTGGCGATCTCCGCCTCATGGACGGCGTCGCTTATCACGGCCTTGCCCAGGGATTCGAGCAGGATGAGGCGCAGGCGGCCGTTGTGGACCTTCTTGTCGTGGCGCATCAGTTGCAGATAACGCTCCGCGCCCATTTCCGGCGCGCGCACGGGCAGTTCGGCAGCGAGAAGGAGGCGTTCGATGCGCTCCACGTCCGCCAGCGGCAGCCAGCCCAGTTGCATGGAAAGACGCGCCGCCATGAGCATGCCCGCCGCTACCGCCTCGCCGTGCAGCCAGACGCCATAGCCCAGGCCGGTTTCGATTGCGTGTCCAAAGGTATGCCCCAGGTTCAGGAGCGCGCGCGCTCCCTGCTCGCGCTCGTCCGCGGCCACGATTTCCGCCTTGTGTCGGCAGGCGCGGTATATCGCCTCGGCCAGCAGGGTTTGGTCGCGCGCCATCAGCTTTTGCATGTTGGCTTCCAGCCAGCAAAAAAAATCCGCATCGCGGATCAGGCCGTATTTGATGACCTCGGCCATGCCCGCGGAAAGCTCGCGTCGCGGCAGGGTAGACAGGGTGTCGATGTCGATCAGCACCAGCGACGGCTGATGGAACGCGCCGATCATGTTCTTGCCCAGCGGATGATTGATCGCCGTCTTGCCGCCCACGGAAGAATCCACCTGCGCCAGCAGGGTGGTCGGCATCTGGATAAAGGGCATGCCGCGCTGATAACAGGCGGCGGCAAAGCCGCCCATGTCGCCGATGACGCCGCCGCCCAGCGCAACCAGGGTACTGCCGCGTTCGCAATGCCGCTCCGCCAGGGCATCGAAAATCCGGTTCAGGGTTTGCCAGTTCTTGTAGGCTTCGCCATCGGGCAGGACAATGGCAAACGGTCTTGCGCCCGCCGCCCGCAGGCTTTCCTGCACGGTTTGCAGGTACAGGGGCGCGACGGTTTCGTTGCTCACCACCGCGACCGCCTGTCCCGACAGGCGGGCGGGCAGATATGCCGCATCGGAGAGCAGGCCGCGCCCGATGTGGATGGAATAGGCGCGTTCGCCCAGGGCTACGTTGACGGTTGGCATTGTCGGTTGAATTCCTTCACGAGGGCTTGCGCCAGCACATGCGACGGCGTTTCGCCGCCCCGGATGACAAAATGCGCGCTTTCCCGGTACAGGGGATCGCGCGATGCGTACAAGGTTTCCAGGCAAGACAGCGGATCTTCCGTCTGCAACAGCGGCCGGTTGCGGTCATGCCGGGTGCGCGCCCAAAGGATGCGGGGCAAGACATCCAGATACACCACCCAGCCATGCGCGCGCAGCAAGCGGCGGTTTTCCTCCGCCAGCACGGCCCCGCCGCCCGTCGCCAGGACAATCGGCGGCCGGTCGCGCTGGAGGATTTCCGCGATGACCTGCGCCTCCCGGCGGCGAAACCCGGCCTCGCCTTCGATTTCGAAGATGGTGGGAATGCCGACGCCGGTGCGCGCCACGATTTCGTGGTCGGAATCCACACAGTCGCGTCCCAGCCGCCGGGCGATCTGGCGGCCTATGGTGGTCTTGCCCGAACCCATGAGGCCGACCAGATAGATGTCGCTGTTCCGGTTCATCGGATGTGGGCGCGCAGGGCGCATCGCGGCTCGATGTTGGTCTCCCTTGCCGTTCAGAAAACGCCCATCAGCAATCCCGCGCCGAAAACGGTGATGCCGCCGCCCGCCATCCGCGCCCAGAGCACATGCCGCGCCCGCAACAGCCGCCCCAGCAGGAGACCGGCAACATGGATCAGCGCCGTGCCCAGCACCATGCCGGCGATGGCGGCCAGGGGACTGGCGCTGCCCAGCTCCGCGCCATGCGCCGCACCATGAAAGAGCGCGAACGCGCCAACCAGGAACGCGCCCGCCAGATGCGGCAGACGCGCCTGACAAACGAGCAACAGGCCGAGGACGAGCAGCGAGGCGGCAATCATCGGCTCGACCGCCGGAAAATGCAGCCCCGCCAGCCCCAGCAGCGCGCCAACCAGAAGGAGCGCGGCAAAGGAGACCGGCGCAACCCAGATACGCCGCGCAGTCATGGCGCTCCACATGCCGACGGCAAGCATGGCCATCAAGTGATCCACGCCGGTAAAAGGATGCAGCAACCCGTCCGCGAAGCCCGGCGCGTCCGCATGCCCTACATGCGCCAACGCGCCACAGGAGGTAAAGAACAACAAAACGAAGGCAAGCGGCTTTGCGCAGCATCTCATGGACATGGTCGGTCTCCGAAGGGTTGGGAACAAGAACGCGCGTTCCCGGCAAGGAACGCGTCGAAGGCGAAAGGATACGCTATTTCAGGGGTTCTGAGGACTCAGGGGACAGGAGACAGGAGACAGGAGACAGAGGACAGAAGACAGAGCGCTCGCTTTGTAGTCTGTATGCAGACATGCTGTCCGCCAGGACTGTCCGCCAGGACTATCGTCGTTCGGCCCACCAGATCATGCTGGCGGCGGCGATGAGGAAGAGGGCGGGGGGGGCGAGGGCGCTGGCGAAGGGGGGCCAGTCGCGCAGGATGCCCAGGCTGGAGAACAGGGCGTTCAGCATGTGGAAGAGCACGCCTACCATGACGCCGGCAAAGATTTGCAGGCTGATGCCGCCCATGCGGCTGTGGCGCGCGGCGAAGGGTAGCGCCAGCGCCATCATGACCAGTGCCGCCGCCGGGTAGAAGAATTTTTTCCAGAGCGCGATTTCGTAGCGGCTGGTGTTCTGTTTGTTGCTGGAAAGGTGGCTGCGATAGTTCCACAGTCCGAGGATCGACATGCGTTCCGGCGCGACCATGAGCACGGCGATGAGATCGGGCGACAGGGTCGAGTTCCAGCGCATTTCGTTCTCGCGCTCCACGCGGGAGCGCGCGGCTTCCGCGTGTTCCGGGCGCAGGGTTTTCAGGTCGCCCAGATCGCCCAGCACGGTGCGCACCACGCCGGTCAGCCGCCACTCGCCATCGCCCAGGAACTCGCCGCCTTGCGCTTCCAGCACGTAACGGAGGCGGTTCGCGTCGTCGAACTGGTAGATGCGCACGCCTTCCAGGCGCGCGTCCTGCGTGGCGGCGCGGATATTCACGAAGGCCTGGTTGTTGTCCTTGACCCACAATCCGGAAGCGAATTCCCGGGCGACGACGTTGTAGATGGCCTTGGTGCGGATTTCCTGCGCGGCGCGTTCCGAGAAGGGCGCCAGGGTTTCGCCCAACAGCAGGGCGGCGAGCGCAAAAACGCCCGCCACCTTGAGCAGCGGCTTCAAGAGCGCGAGGGTGCTCATGCCGGAAGCGCGCAGCACGGTGATTTCCGAGTGGCGGGCAAGGTTGGAGAGCGCGTAGAGCGCGCCGATCAGCACGGCGATGGGCATCAGTTCGTAGACGCGTCCGGGCAGGCGCAGGGCAACGTAGAGAAAGGCGTGCTGGATGCTGAACTGTCCGCGTCCCACGTTCTTCAGGCTTTCGATGGTGTCGAAAAAGGCGTAGAGCGCCAGCAGCGCCGTGAATACCAGCAGGATCGCCAGGAGCAGTTCCCGCGCCAGATAGCGTTCGTGGATTTTCATGGCGCGCGCGTCCTTCTGGCGAAAATCGCCTTGCAGCGCGCGGCGAGCGCGGGCAGGAGGGCAAAGAGGGAAAGCCGCCGGTAGAAAAGCAGCGCCAGCAAGAAGAGCATGACCAGGTGCGGCGCGACCAGCGCCGTGGAAAACGGCGTCAGCCCGCGCGCCACCCACGCCTGGGCGACGGACAGGAGGTTGTTGTAGATGGCGAACACCAGGATGGCGAACAGCATGTTCATCGAACGTCCGGCGCGCGGATTGACAAAGGAAAGCGGCACCGCCAGGAAGGCGAGCAGCAGGGCGGAAATGGGCAATCCCAGACGCCACAGGATTTCCCCGGCTTCGCGCGGGTTGGCGGCATCCAGTTCCAGGGTGGACATGGTTCTCGGCGTCGGTCCGATTTCCCGCGCCCGTGCTTCCTGCAGGCGCAGGCTGTAGCGGTCGAATTCCATGACGCGAAACTCCGGCGATCCCGGCATCACGTCGTACCGCTGGCCGTGGTGCAGCACCAGGAAACGGTCGCCGTTTTCCAGGACTTCCTGCGTGCCGCTATCCGCCATGACCACGTCCAGACGCCCGCCCTGCGCCGTGGCGGCAAAGATGTTTCGCACTTCCCCAGCATCCTTGGAGAGCTTTTCCACGAAGAAGATGCGCCTGCCGGAACTGGCTTCGTGGAACATGCCCGGCGTAACCAGCGTCGTGTCGCTCTTGGCATCCAGTTGGTCGCGGTAGGCTTCGCTGTGCGACAAGGCCCAGGGCGAAAGAAAGAGGGAGAGCACCGCCACGATCAGCACGGCGGGCAGCGCGAAACGGCACACCGGAACCAGCCAGGCGGTGAGCGGCAGGCCGGAAGAAAACCAGACCACCATTTCCGAATCCCGGTAGGCGCGGGAAAGCGGCAGCAAAATCGCCATGAACAGAGTGAGCGAGAGCAACACCGGCAGATAGTTGAGGGCGGCAAAGCCCAGGAGCGTCGCCACGGCCTCCGCCGCCAGTTTGCCGCTCGCGGCTTCGTTCAGGAGACGAATGAGCTGCGTGGAAATGATGATGGCAAAGAGCGCGACAAAGATGCCGGTCGCGGCATGGGCAAACTCGCGGCGCGCGGCGCGATCGAAAATCATGGCGTCAAGATGTCCGTTCAAAGAAACGGGAGGCAAAGACACAGGGGAAACTTTGACTTCCGCAAAAAGAAGCAGGGATAATCGCCTCCTTGCCCCAGCAATCGATTTGGAAAGGAACGGCGCGTGGAATTTAGCATAAAAAGCGAACATCCGGATAGTCGGGACCTTTGTGTCGTGGCGGGCATCTTCGAGGCGCGCCGTGGCCGGTTTTCCCTGTTTGCCAAGCAGATCGACCAAATTTCCGGCGGCTATCTGGCGGAATTTCTCCAGCGCGGCGAGATGGAGGGCAAGCTCGCCAGCGTCCTGATGCTGCACCACGTTCCCGGCATGACGGCGCGCGTGTTGCTGGTGGGGCTGGGCAAGGAAAAGACCTACCGCGAAGCCGAATTCCGCAAGGCCGTGCGCGCCGCCATCACGGCGCTGGACGCCGCCGGAAGTGAGCGCGCGTTCCTGTCGCTCACTTCCGGCGAAGCGCCGCGGGCGCGGGATGCAAGCTGGCGCATCCGGCAGGCGGTGCTGGTGGCGGAAGAGACGCTCTATCGCTTCACCCGCTGCAAAAGCAAGGATGCCCCGCCGCGTCGCCACACCCTGCGCCATCTCACGCTGGCGGCGGATAGCCGTGAGCGGTCCGCGAGCGAAACCGCGCTTTTCCAGGGACGCGCCATCGCCGAAGGCATCCGGCTGGCGCGCGATTTGGGCAACCTGCCCGCCAATATCTGCACGCCGGAATACCTGGCCGAAACCGCCCGTGATATGGCCTCCGAGTTGAAACTCGCCTGCACCATCCTCACGCCGAAAAAAATCGCCGCCGAAGGCATGGACGCCCTGCTCGCCGTCGCCCGCGGCTCGCGCCAGGAAGCGCGCTTCATCCACATCGAATACCGGCCGCCGAAAAACAAGGACAAGCCCGTAGTATTGGTCGGCAAGGGCATCACCTTCGATAGCGGCGGCATTTCCCTCAAGCCCGCCGCGAGCATGGACGAGATGAAATATGACATGTGCGGAGCCGCCGCCGTGTTGGGCGTCCTGCGTGCGGCGGCGCGCATGGCTTTGCCGGTGCCGCTGGTGGCGCTCATTCCCTGTTGCGAGAACATGCCCGGCGGCGACGCCACGCGCCCGGGCGACATCGTGCGTTCCCTTTCCGGGCAGAGCATCGAGATTCTCAATACCGACGCCGAAGGCCGTCTGCTGCTTTGCGACGCGCTCGCCTACGCCAGGCGTTGCAAGCCCGCCGCCATCATCGATGTGGCGACCCTGACCGGCGCTTGCGTGGTGGCGCTGGGGCATGTCGCCAGCGGCCTTTTTACGCAGGATGAGGATTTGGCGCGCGCCCTGGCGCAGGCCGCCGAAACGGCGCAGGACCGGCTGTGGCGTCTGCCCCTGTGGGAAGAGTATGGCGAAGCCCTGAAAAGCGGGTTTGCGGATCTCGCCAACGTGGGCGGGCGCGAAGGCGGCGCGATTACCGCCGCCAGCTTCCTGTCGCGTTTCGTAGACAAGAAGACCCCCTGGGCGCATCTGGATATTGCCGGAACCGCCTGGAGCAGCGGCAAGGACAAGGGCGCGACGGGGCGTCCGGTCGCCCTGCTCTGCCATTACCTCCTGCAACGCGCCCAGGCGGGGGACGCCCCGGCGGACAAGGCGTCCTCATGACCAAGGTGTTTTTCTACCACGATGCCGGCAATCGCCTGCAAGCGGCCTGCGATCTGATCGTGAAAAGTTTTGCCCAAGGGAAAACCTTCACTATCTTGGTTTCCGACCCGGAGCGTGAACAGTTCGTCGATCGCATGTTGTGGGTGCAGCCGCAGCTTTCCTTTTTGCCGCATTGCCGGGCGGACGCGGCCAATGCGGCGCAAACGCCGGTGTTGCTCACCAAGGATACGGGATTGGGTTTGCCGCATCTGCATACCGAGCGCCTGTTGAATCTCGACGACCGCGTGCCGGAATCCTTCGCCCGTTTTCAAAACCTCATCGAAATCGTCAGCCAGTCCGAAGCGGATCGCGCCCATGCCCGCCAGCGCAGCCGCATCTACAAGGAACAGGGCTGCGAAATTCGCTTCATCGACCTGCAGGCGCCCAAATGAACACGCCCCCGCCCCCCCGACCCGGCGACTACGCCATCGAACATCTGCTGGAATCCCTGCGGCAAAAAGTGACCCCGCCGCCCGCCGCGCCCGCGGAAGAAGACGATTTGCCGCTGCTCACCGACATCGTGCACAGCGAATATCCGTCCAGGCTGCGCCCGCACGCCGCGCCACCGCCGCCAGTACCACCACCGCAACCAGCGCCGCCGCCGGAGGAGAAGGAGGAAGAGGAAAAAAGTCCCGCGCCGCCCGCGCAGGAAAACCTCGATGCGCGCATCGCCGCCCGCGCCGCCGAAGCCGAACGCCAGGCGCTCGCGCGCATCGAGGAAGAACTGCCCCGCCTCATTGCCGCCGCCCTGCACAACGCCCTGCCCGGCATCACTGCGGAAATTCTCAAGGGAATCAAGGAAGAGAAGACGGAAGATTGAGGAGAAAACGGCGCAATTCATCGCGTAATGGACGGCATTCGCAGTCAGGAGGGAATCGAAATGAGCGAAAAATACGGTTCAAGAATCTTTTGCTTTCTGGCGCTGGCAACGCTTTCCTATGCTTCATTGGCGCAGATAAGGTCGGAAGAACTGACGGAGGAATCATTCAAGGCATCGATAATCGAGATAAAAGACGGCATACCCATTGAAAGTCAGTTCCCCCGTTTGAATCTGGTAAGAATCAGCAAGAAAATACCCGTATCGGGACACGAAACATTAGGCTGCTGCGAATCGAGTTACGGGTATTGTTACTCAAATACATGGTGCTCACCACACAGATATTGGAACAGGGAAGGTTTTCTGGCATATGGGCACGGCACAGAGTACGGGAAGACGGCTATCCAGAAAACGCCATATATGGATTACGCATATAATTGGAGTCCAAATCCAGATGGGACGAAGTGGCTGGGAGAGTATCGCGGCGATGCCAATTATGCCGTAGCCTCTGCCGATACGGGAGTTGCCACTATTTTGCCCAATATTGATGGACGAGAAGATATTAGCGTAATCGATTGGCGATGGAAAACGAAGGATACCCTGATTGGCGTAGTATATGAATACTCACCAGAGATGCTCAAGCCGAACCGCTATCCTGAAAAGGACCTGAGACCTGAAAAAGTCTTTTTGTTTTTTTATGATCTCAACGATGCTGGAAACAAGCTCTATCTGTTGAATTTGCCGAAAATCCGACGTGGAATGGTCATCCGACTGGATGGTGTAACCCCGAAAGGCGCTTTGGTGCTGACGGAAGTCGAGATAAGCGAAGATTACTATGAAGTAGGCTCACCAGAAAGAGTACTTGGCGTATTCGACCTTGCGCCGCCCAAAAACAAGGCAAAATGAGCCGCGAAGGCCGCGCAAGGCGCGGGAAGCAGCCTGGGCACGTTTCACCCCGCGAGACTTGCGGCGGCACGATAAGGAAGAAAGAGATGGAAAGGAAAACGAAGCGCGCGCGTCTGCTCATGGAAATGGCCGAACAGTCGCCCTACATCGACGCGAAGCTGCCGACGGGGGAAACCGTGGCGCGGCTGGGACTGATCTGCACGGTGTATTTCCGGCACGGCGGTAAATTCGAGATGGGCAAGCGGGTACTGCAATGTT
>JAITEO010000047.1 GCA_031281985.1 Zoogloeaceae bacterium
CCACTTTTAATCGCACCCCTTCCATCCTCCGATTGCCGCACTATCCCCGCGCCGCGTTACAATCTCCCTCCTTTATGGAGGATTCCAATATGGAATGCACGGTGCGTTGGCAGGGGTCATCGGGGATGGCGTTTGTGGCGGAGACGGGGAGCGGGCATCTGGTGGCGATGGATGGCGCGCCAGATGGCGGTGGGCGCAATCTTGCGCCGCGGCCGATGGAGATGCTGCTGGTTGGCGCGGGCGGTTGCACGGCCTATGACGTGGTGCTGATCCTGAAAAAGGGGCGGCATCCGGTGACGGACTGCACGGTGCGGCTGACGGCGGAGCGCGCCGAGGCCAATCCCAGGGTATTTACCCGCATCCATTTTCATTTTTGCGTCCACGGACACCGGTTGTCGCCGGAGGCCGTCGAACGCGCGATTGCGCTTTCCAGCGAGAAGTATTGTTCGGCTTCCATCATGCTGGGCAAGACCGCGCAGATCAGCCATGACTTTGAACTCATCGAGAGCGGGACGCTTTTGCAGTCAGGGGATTGAAGGGCGTGCCGCATCGCAAATTGAACGTCCCGGAACGGGGCATGCTGGATGCCTATGAAAGGAAACTGGCGGAACACGGGTTCGTCGCCGACGCCGCGCAGTGGGCGGCGGCGGAATGCTTGCAGAGCTTGTACGCGCGTCTTCTGCATTTCAAGGTGGCGCGCGGCAGTGCCGTCAAGCGTCTGCTGACGCGTCCCGCGCCGCCCAGGGGCGTCTATTTCTGGGGCGGCGTCGGACGGGGCAAGAGCTTCTTGATGGATTGCTTTTTTGCCGCCGTTCCCTATCGGCGCAAGAAACGCATCCACTTTCACGCCTTCATGCAGCGCGTCCACAACGATTTGAAGCATCTCAAGGGCAAAGCCGATCCGCTGGGCAAGGTGGCGGCAAACATCGCCCGCGAAACGAGGCTGTTGTGCTTTGACGAATTCCATGTCTCCGACATCGCCGACGCCATGCTGCTCGCTCGCCTGCTTTCCGGCCTTGCCGCCGAAGGCGTGGTGCTGGTGATGACCTCCAACTATCCGCCTGGCGGTCTTTATCCAAATGGCCTGCATCGGGAGCGTTTTCTGCCCGCCATCGATCTCATCGAGCGGCAGATGACGGTGGTGCAAGTCGACGCGGGCGTGGATTACCGTCTGCGCGCCCTGGAGCAGGCGGAGGCGTACCAGTTCCCGGCAGACGCGGCGGCAGAGGCGCGCATGGGCGATTATTTTCGCCGGATAGCGGGGGAGGAGGGCAGGGCGGGCGGACAGATCGAAGTGTTGGGACGGCAGATTCCCACGCTGCGCGCCAGCTTTCGTCCGCAGGAAAACGCAGGAAAAAAGACCGGCGTGCTCTGGTTCGACTTTGCCAGTCTGTGCGGCGGCCCGCGCTCGCAGAACGACTATCTGGAAATCGCCCGCTTCTGCCACTGCGTGCTGCTCTCAGGCGTCCCCATGCTGAGCCGGTATCAATCCGCCGAAGCCCGCCGTTTCACCTGGCTCGTCGACGTGTTGTACGAAAACCGCGTCAAACTCATCCTCACCGCCGCCTGCGCGGCAAAGGACCTCTACCGCGAAGGCGTGGGCGCTCACGAATTCCAACGCACCGTCAGCCGCCTCGCCGAAATGCGCGCTTGCGATTGGGGTGCTTCTGTCTCTCCTGTCAAAGTCCTTACCGGGGCGTCGATTGCGTCTGGGCAATCTTGATGCGCCATTCCTGCGGGCCGCTCTGGTGCACGCTGTTGCCCTTGGCGTCCACGGCGACGGTGACGGGCATGTCGACCACTTCGAATTCGTAGATGGCTTCCATGCCCAGGTCGGCGAAAGCGGCGACGCGGGCGCGCTTGATGGCCTTGGAGACCAGGTAGGCGGCGCCGCCCACCGCCATCAGGTAGGCGGAACGATTGTCCCGGATGGCGGCAATCGCTTCCGGGCCGCGTTCGGATTTACCGATCATGGCGAGCAGCCCGGTCTTCTCCAGCATCATGCGGGTGAATTTGTCCATGCGCGTGGCGGTGGTGGGGCCTGCGGGGCCGACGGCCTCGTCGCGCACCGGATCGACCGGGCCGACGTAATAAATGACCCGGTTGGCAAAATCCACCGGCAAGGGTTCTCCCCTGTCCAACATGTCGGCGATGCGCTTGTGCGCCGCGTCGCGCCCGGTGAGCATCTTGCCGTTCAGGAGCAGGGTCTGTCCGGGTTGCCAGGCGGCGACCGTGTCGCGCGTCAGCTCATCCAGATGGACGCGGGCGGCAAGCTGGGTGTCGGCCTGCCAGGTGACGTCCGGCCAGTCGGCCAGCTTGGGCGGTTCGAGCCGCGCGGGGCCGCTGCCGTCGAGATAAAAATGCACGTGCCGGGTGGCGGCGCAGTTGGGAATCAGGGCGACGGGCAGGGAAGCCGCGTGCGTGGGGTAATCCAGTATCTTCACATCCAGCACCGTGGTCAGTCCGCCCAGTCCCTGCGCGCCGATGCCGAGCGCGTTGATCTTTTCCATCAGTTCCAGGCGCAATTCCTCGATGCGCGTCAGCGCCACGCCGGAAGCGGCGGCATTTTCCGCCTTTTCACGCAACAGATGGATATCGACCGGCGCCATCAGGGATTTCTTGGCCAGCAGCATGGCCTTTTCCGGCGTGCCGCCAATGCCGATGCCCAGTATGCCGGGCGGACACCAGCCCGCGCCCATGCTGGGCACGGTCTTCAGCACCCAGTCGACGATGGAATCGGAAGGATTCAACATCGCCAGCTTGGATTTGTTTTCCGAGCCGCCGCCCTTGGCGGCGCAGGTGACTTCTATCCGATCGCCGGGGACGATTTCACAATGCACGACGGCGGGCGTGTTGTCCCGGGTATTTTGCCGCTTGCCCGCCGGATCGGCCAGCACGGAGGCGCGCAGCTTGTTTTCCGGGAAAAGATAGGCGCGGCGCACGCCTTCATCGACCATTTCCTGCACGCTCATGCTCGCGTCCGCCCAACGCGCGTGCATGCCGATTTGCAGGAACACCACGGCAATGCCGGTGTCCTGGCACAATGGTCGGCGTCCTTCGGCGCACAGCCGCGAATTGGTGAGTATCTGGGCGATGGCGTCCTTGGCGGCGTGATTCTCTTCGCGTTGCCAGGCCTCGCCCATCGCGGTGATGAAGTCCTGCGGATGGTAATAGCTGATGAACTGGAAGGCGTCGGCAATGGAGGCAATGAAATCCTCCTTGCGAATTGCGGTTGTCATGTTTTTCTCCGTTATGAGTGTACGTCAAAAAGTAAAAACCTACTTTTTGCCGGTTTATCTTGGGTTTGAAGGCAAGGCAAGCTTCGCCTTCAAACCGTTAAAACCCAACGCAAAACCAGCGCGGTCTTGGGGTTGCGTTGCCTTTACTCCAAAAAAGGGCAAGCTTCGCTTGCCCTTTTTTGCGATATGAAACCGGCAAAAAGTAGGTTTTTACTTTTTGACGTTTTCTCAATGTCCGTTCTTGGAAACCAGCAGAGCCTGGTTCATCACCTTGTCCGTATAGGCCATGGCGATGGCGGAAACGATGAACACCAGATGGATCGACACTTGCGCCACGATGGTTTGCGAGCGCATCTGGTCGGCGTTGATGAAGGTTTTCAAGAGATGGATGGAAGAGATGGTGACAATGGCGGTGGAGAGCTTGACCTTCAGCACGCTGGCATTGACGTGCGACAGCCATTCCGGCTGGTCGGGATGGTTTTCCAGATTGAGGCGGGAAACGAAGGTTTCGTAACCGCCAACGATGACCATGATCAGCAGGTTGGCAATCATCACCACGTCGATCAGCGCCAACACGCTCAACATCACGGCGGTTTCCGTCAACATCAGCGTGCCGGAAACCAGATGATAGAGTTCCACCATGAACTGACAGACATACACGCCCAGGGCAACAATCAGCCCCAGATACATCGGCGCTTGCAGCCAGCGGCTCCAGAAAATGAGCCTTTCAATAAAACCTTCCAGTTGTTGTCTCATGATGTGCGCGAGAAGAGGAAAAGACGTAGTGTAACAGGAGACGGGAGACAGGAGACGAGAGACAGAAGGTGCGTTAAAAGCGGCGGAAAACCGTCCAGACGAAGCGCCGCCGCTTGCCGTTCCCTCTCCCCCAATCCTTTGGGGGAGAGGGTGCCCGGCAGGGCGGGAGAGGGCTTGCACCCTGCAAGGGGGTGGCACGATGCGTTGTCCGGGCTTTTGTGAAAAAAGTTACGGCCTGCAAGAGTCGTTATGTGCCGCAACTCTCTCCCGGCCTTCGGCCACCCTTGCAGGCTGTGAAGCCGCACAAAAAGCAGGTTTTTACTTTTTGACGTTTCTTGTCTCCCGCCACCATGCCAGCACCTGCGCTACTGCGGACTCGATGTCCAGCGTGTCCGTATCCAGCAGGCGCGCGTCTGTTTCCTGGCGCAGGGGGGCGACGGGGCGGGTGCGGTCGCGTTCGTCGCGCGCTTTCAGGTCGGCGAGGATTGCCTCGCGGTCGGCGTCCTGGCCTTTTTCCAGCAGTTGCCGCCAGCGCCGTTCGGCGCGTACCGGGGCGCTGGCGGTGAGGAAAATCTTGAGCGGCGCGGCGGGAAAGACCACGGAAGCCATGTCGCGCCCATCGCCGACCAGGCCGGGCGCGCGGTGAAAGGCGCGTTGCCGAAACAGCAGCGCGGCGCGCACGGCGGGCAACGCGGCTACCTGGGAGGCGGCGGAAGAAATGGCTTCGCTGCGCAGGGCGTCGCTGACTTCCCGGCCATTCAGCAACACGCGCCCCGCCGAGAAGGTCACATCCAGCGTGGCGGCCAGCGCGGCCAGGGCGGCTTCGTCCTGCCAATCCACGCCCGCGTCTTGTGCCGCCAGCGCGGTGAGACGGTAGAGCGCGCCGGAATCCAGATAATGAAAACCCAGCGCCGCCGCGACGCGGGCGGATACCGTGCCCTTGCCGGAAGCCGTCGGGCCATCGATGGCGATTACCGGCGCGGGATGGGCAACAAGGGCAAAATGCCGAAAATATTCGGGAAAAGTCTTGGCGACGCATTCCGGATGCTGGATGCGCAGCGGCGTGGCAAACGAGGCCAAGGAAAAGCACATGGACATGCGGTGATCGTCGTAGGTGTCGATCATCGCCGCGCGCGCGGGATGTCCGGCGTCCGGCGGCGTGATGCACAGGTAATCTTCCCCTTCTTCCACGCGCGCGCCCAGTTTGCCGAGTTCCCTTGCCATGGCGGCGATGCGGTCGGTTTCCTTGACCCGCCAACTGGCGATGTTCTCGATGCGCGTCCTGCCCTTGGCGAACAGGGCGGCAACCGCCAGCGTCATGGCGGCGTCGGGGATGTGATTGCAATCCAGCGTGATGCCGCGCAGTCCAGCGGCGGGCGCGCTGGCGCGCATCCAGTGTTCGCCCATCTCAATTGTTGCGCCCATCTCGGCCAGCGCCTCGGCAAAACGCACATCGCCCTGGATGGATTTGCCGCCGACGCCTTCCACCCGCACGCCCGCATCCGCTGCGCCAACCGAGTCGACTGCGCCAATTGCGCCCAGGGCGAGAAAGTAGGAAGCGGAAGAAGCGTCGCCTTCCACATAGAACGCGCCCGGCGCAACATAACGCGCCGCCGCTGGCAGGGTGAAGGACTGCTCGCCCTGCCGCTCGACCGAAACGCCGAAACGCGCCATGAGTTCCAGGGTGATATCGACATAGGGTCTGGAAATCAGCGTGCCCGTCACTTCCACGCTCGTTTTCTCGCCGGTGAGCGGCAAGGCCAGCAACAGGCCGGTCAGGAACTGGCTGGAAACGTCACCGCGCACCCGCACCACCTTGCCGCCCTGCTGTCCTTCCTTACTGGGTACGCGTTTTCGGATGCGCAGCGGCGGATAGCCCGCCCTCCCCAGGTACTCGATTTGCGCGCCCAACTGCCGCAAGGCATCCACCAGATCGCCAATGGGACGTTCCTGCATGCGCGGCACGCCGGTGAGCGTGTAGTCGCCGTCCGCCAGCGCCAGCACCGCGGTCAGCGAACGAAAGGCGGTGCCGGCGTTGCCCAGGAACAATTCCGCGCGCCGGACAGGAATCTGTCCCGCGCAACCGTGGATGCGCCACTTGCCCGCGCCCAGATCGTCTGCCTCCACGCCCAGCGTCCGCAAGGCTTCCTGCATGCGCGCCGTGTCGTCGGAAGCCAGCAGATTCTCTATTTCACTCACGCCCTCCGCCAGCGCCGCCAACAACAGCGCCCGGTTGGAAATGCTCTTGGAACCCGGCAGACAAACACTGCCCCGGGCGAAAATCATCTGCGGAAGATCGAGAAAGGTCATAGAGGGTTCCATTCTTTAAGGCAGCAAAAGTTTTTTATTCTTGACGCTTTCCTGGCGTCTGGCAAGGCAGAAGACAGAAGACAGAGCGCTTGCTATGCTCGCTTTGTAG
>JAITEO010000082.1 GCA_031281985.1 Zoogloeaceae bacterium
CCACTTTGGATTGCGTCCCTTTCCTCTGCTCACAGACGCTGATGTCCTTCCCCCTGCTTTTCCCTGGCATGCAGCCCGCATTCTTTCGTTTCCGGGTTTTCCCACCACCAGCGGCCGGCGCGGATGTCTTCGCCTGTGGCCAGGGCGCGGGTGCAGGGGGCGCAGCCGATGCTGGGGTAGAACTGGTCGTGCAGCGGGTTGTATGGAACGTCGTTGCTGCGGATGTAGGCCCAGACTTCCTTTTCGCTCCAGTCCGCCAGCGGGTTGAACTTTTCCAGTCCATGCCCGGCATCGAATTCCTGCACGGCCAAACCCTGGCGCGTGGCGGATTGCTGGGCGCGCATGCCGGTAATCCATGCCTTGCAGCCGGCAAGGGCGCGCCGCAATGGTTCGACCTTGCGGATATGACAACATTGACGCCGCGCCGCCACGGAAGCATAAAAGGCGTTGATGCCATAGGTATGAACGAAGCGTTCCAGCGTTGTATGTTCGGGATAAAAGACCTCGAAACGCCTGCCATAATGCCGTTCGGCATCGGCCAGCAGGTCGCAGGTTTCCGGGTGCAGGCGTCCGGTATCCAGGGTGAATATGCGGATGGGCAGCGCGTTCTTCAGGATCATGTCCGTGAGCGCCATGTCTTCCGCGCCCAGGCTGTTGGCGAAGGCAACCGGCGCATGCTCGCGGACGACGCGGCGCAGACAGTCTTCGACAGCGGCAACCTTGCTTGCCAGCGTTTGCAGCAGTTCGGGCGTGAGCGGCGGACGCGTGGCCGGATTCTGCGGCGGGGTCTTTTGTGGTAAAGGGGTGAAGTCCATTTTTAGGCGTCAAAAAGTAAAAAACCACTTTTTGCCGGGTTATATAGCAAAAAAGGGCAAGCAAAGCTTGCCCTTTTTTGGGATAAAAGCAAGAAACCCACTACCGTCCATCCATACGGTCGTGGGCGCATGCTCTGCGCCCAACGACCGGACGGGATATCCGGCTACTGGTACGGATGGCGCATCATGTGACTTTGGCGCAGGCTTTGCAAGTGGGCGAGCGCGTCTTCTACCTTTTGGCGTTCGCTCATTGCCCAGGCGTTGAATCCCAGGCGGCGCGTAAAGAGCAGGGTGTCGAGCAGGACGTGTCCCACGGCGCGCAATTCTCCCGCATAGCCCAGGCGTTCGCGCAGCAGGCGGGCGAGGCTGTAGGCGCGGCCATCGGTAAAGACGGGAAAATCGAGCGCGATGACGGCAAAGTCGGCAAGGCGCGCCTTCAACGCTTCCAGCGCGGCGGGCGGCGTATCTGGATAAAGCCACAGTCCGAAAGCCTCGCCCCGCGCACGGATGAGCGCCTCCTCCTTTTGCCAGAGCGCCAGCGGATACAGCCACGCGCCTTTCGGCAGGGATTGGCGCGCGGCCTCCTCTTCCGGCGCGATGCGCCAGGGGTCGTCGAAGACGATTTGAAAATCCGCGGCGGACTCCCGAATCAAGGCGTTCATGCGACGGCTCCCGCGTGTTGCTTGGCGTCGTCGGCGCGCAGACAGGGTTTGAAGGGGGCGCTGCCGATGCGCTCGAAGGTCTGGAGGAAGGATTCCTGCGGGCGGCGTTCGCGGCGATAGACCGCGATGATGCCGCTGACGACATCGGCGACGCGCGCGGCGGGAACCGCCGGGCCAATGACCTTGCCGACGCGCGCCGCGCTGCCCTGGCGTCCGCCCAGGGTGATCTGGTAGAACTCCTCGCCCTGGCGATCCACGCCGAGTATGCCGATGTTGCCGACATGATGATGCCCGCAGGCATTGACGCAGCCGGAAATGTTGAGGGAAATTTCTCCCAGATCGAACAGCGTATCCAGGTCGGCAAAGCGCGTTTGAATGGCATGCGCAATGGCGGTGGAACGGGCGTTGGCCAGATCGCAGAAGTCGCCGCCGGGGCAGCAGATCATGTCCGTCAGCAGCCCGACGCTGGGCGTTGCCAGCGCGTCCTTTTGCGCCGCCTGCCAGAGTTCGAACAGACGGCCTTGTTCCACATCGGCCAGCACCAGATTCTGTTCGTGCGCGATGCGCGCCTCGCCGAAGCTGAAGGCGTCCGCCAGCGCCGCGACGCTTTCCATCTGCGCCGCCGTGATGTCGCCGGGCGCTTGTCCCGGCGCTTTCAGCGACAAGGTGACGGCGGCATACCCCGGCACCTTGTGCGCATGCACCGAGCGCGCAAGCCAGCGCGCGAAATCGGGATGCGTTTGCGCTGCGGGCTGCACCGCTTGCGGCGCAAGCGTCCGGTAGACCGGAGGATGAAAATGGGCGGCGATGCGCTGGTATCGCTCTTCCGTCAATGTGGCGGGGCCGTCTTTCAGGTGCGCCCATTCGGCGTCCACCTGACGGGAGAATTCCGCCAGCCCCAGGCGCTGCACGAGAATCTTCAGCCGCGCCTTGTAGAGATTGTCGCGGCGGCCATGCAGGTTGAAGACGCGCACGATGGCTTCCAGGTAACTCAGGATGTGCCGCCAGGGCAGATGCCGCCGGATGATCTGGGCGCGCAGGGGCGTGCGCCCCAGGCCGCCGCCAACGAGGACGGAAAATGTGGGCGGCTCCTTGTCCCCACTGTCCAGACGCAGGCCGATGTCGTGATACCAGGCCAGGGTGCGGTCTTCCACGCTGCCGGAAATGGCTATCTTGACCTTGCGCGGCAAAAAGGCGAATTCCGGATGCAGGGTGCTCCACTGGCGCAGGATTTCCGCCAGCGGGCGCGGGTCCAGGGCTTCGTCCGGCGCGATTCCGGCAAGGGGATCCGTCGTGACGTTGCGGATGCAGTTGCCGGAAGTCTGGATGGCATGCATCTCCACTTCGCTCAGTTCGTCGAGAATATCCGGCACGTCCTCGATGCGAACCCAGTTGAGTTGCAGGTTGTGGCGCGTGGTGAAATGCCCGTAGCCCCGGTCATAGCGCCGGGAAATGCTCGCCAGCCGGCGCAACTGCGCGGAAGAAATCATGCCGTAGGGCACCGCCACGCGCAACATGGGCGCGTGACGCTGCACATACAGCCCATTTTGCAGACGCAGGGGACGAAACTCGTCATCGCGCAACACGCCGGAACGCCAACGCCCCACCTGCGCGCGAAACTGTGCCGCCCGCTCACGGATCAGCGCCAGATCATCAGGGTTGTAACGGTACATAGCAGCCTTGAGGGTCGAAGAGCGAACTATGGTACGGCTTATAATTTGAACGAAAAAGAATATGCGGTTACATTGTTATAACTTTTCGTTGTTAGGAGCGGAAAATACTTTTGTGCGACAAAGCCTGTTTTCGGGGGAAAGGCAACGCAACCGCACTGCCTGTCCGCACGATCGTAGGGGCGCACTGCGTGCGCCCGTCCGCCGTCACGCGGCAGAAGGCTTGCGGGCGCACGTAGTGCGCCCCTACGACAACCGTACCGATCCAAGCCGCACGAGAAGTTGGATTTTTACTCTTTGATGTTTTTTTTTGGGGGGCATCATGAAATTGCAGCAACTGCGCTATATCGTCGAGGTGATGCGGCGGGGACTGAATGTTTCCGAGGCGGCGGAAGCCCTGTACACCTCGCAGCCCGGCGTATCCAAGCAGATCAAGCTCCTGGAGGACGAGCTGGGGGTGATGATTTTCGAACGCAGCGGCAAGCGCTTCACCGGCATTACCGAGCCTGGCCGCGCCGTCATCGAACGCGCCGGGCAGATCTTGCGCGAGGCGGAAAACCTGGTGCGGCTGGGCAAGGATTACGCGGGTGGCGAAACCGGCACCCTCACGGTCGCCGCCACGCACACCCAGGCGCGGTACGCCATGCCGTCCGCCGTGCGGGAATTCATGGCGCGTCATCCCACCGTGCAACTGATCCTGCGCCAGGGCACGCCCACGCAGATTGCCGACTGGGTGGAAAAGGGCGACGCCGACATCGGCATCGCCACCGAAGCCCTGAGCGAGCGCGCGGGACTGGTCAGCCTGCCCGTCTGCCAGTGGCGGCACTGCGTCATCGCCACCCACGGACACCCGATCACCCAGGCGCAACCCCTGTCCCTGATGGAACTCGCCCGCTGGCCGCTGATTACCTACAATCCCGATTTCACCGGCCGCTCGCGCATCACCCAGGCCTTCGAGCGCCACAACCTGACCCCCAAGATCGTCCTCACCGCCCTGGACGCCGATGTCATCAAGACCTATGTCAACATGGGACTGGGACTGGGGATCATCGCCGCCATGGCCTTCGACCCGGCACGCGATACGGGGCTGGAAGCCCTTTCGACCGAACATCTCTTTGAATCCAACACCACCCGCATCGCCCTGCGCCACGGCATCTTCCCCCGCCGCTTCGAATACGATTTCATCCGCCTCTTCGCCCCGCACCTGGACAAATGGGCAGTCGACAGCGCCCTGCAAGGAGAAGGAGAGAGCTATCAGGTGTGAGGGGACGCCTCAGGGGGGAGGAAAACCATACTCCCTCCCCTGACAAGGGGAGGGCAGGGGAGGGGTTTGTGGCAGGGGAGCAGAAATCAAGTGCCTGATGCATACCGAACCGCAGCAAACCCTCCTCAATCCCCCCTTGTCAGGGGGGAAGAAAAGCCCCGCGCGTTCCGCTCGATTTTCTGATTCCTGATTCCTGATTCCTGACTCCTGACTCCTGACTCCTGACTCCTGACTCCTGACTCCTGATTCCTGATCCGATTTGCATGGAAAGCGCATCCGGGATTACCATGACAAAACCGAATGAGGGCAACATGGATTCCCGGAGTTCATGCATGCCCGATCAATGGATGCGCCTTGAGGAGACCTGCAATGTGTAAAGAAATGATGCGCTTTTGTTCCCGGTATGGGCGATTCGTTCTGGGGTGTGTGCTGGTGGGGTTCATGGCCGCTTGCACGCAGGTTTACCGGTCTGCCGATGTGGTCAGTCCCGCGCAGGAAAGCGCTGCGCGTGGAAAACTGGGCACACAGTGGGGCGAGGGCATTTCGTCTTCCGTGACCAATGTCGACCTGCGCCGTCTTTCTCCGCATGCGGTGGATGTGGTCGTGGTGCAGTATTCCGGCGCCAATTACCGCGGGCGTCCCGTGCGGGAAGCCCTGCTCGCCAATGGCCGCATCGGGTTTTCCATTCCCGGCGACCGGAGCGCGTGGGAATTCACCCAGGATGGCCGGAACCTGTATCTGAGCGGCAAGGAAGGCGAGCGCTATCAACTTTC
>JAITEO010000090.1 GCA_031281985.1 Zoogloeaceae bacterium
AGGCGAAGCCTGGCTTCAAACCGTGTAAACCCAACGCAAAACCAGCGCGGTCTTGGGGTTCCCGTAGGGGCGCGCTGCGCGCGCCCGTTGGCCGTCACGCGGCGAAATGGTTTGCGGGCGCACGCAGTGCGCCCCGACCGAACGGACGAGTGGTAGTGGGGTTTCCTTGCCTTTACCCAAAAAAGGGCAGGCTTTGCCTGCCCTTTTTTGCTGACTGAACCGGCAAAAAGTGGATTCTTACTTTTTGACGTTTCCTATAAATTGAGCATCAGCTCGCGTTCGGCGGGGAGGGGGGTGAAGCCGCGGGATTCGTAGTGGTTGAAGATGGCTTCCACCACCTTGTCGGGTTCGTCGATGACCTGGATCAGGTTCAGGTCTTCGACATCGATCATCGCTTCTGCCGTCAGTCGGTCGCGGAACCAGTCCACCAGGCCGCCCCAGAAGGAGGTGCCCACCAGGATGATGGGAATGTGCGGCGTCTTGTTCGTCTGCGCCAGGGTCAGGGTTTCAAAGAACTCGTCCAGGGTGCCGAAGCCGCCGGGCATGACCACGTAGGCGCTGGCAAAGCGCACGAACATGTATTTGCGGGCGAAGAAGTGGTGGAAGGACTGGGAAATATCCTGGTAGGGATTGGCCGCCTGTTCGTGCGGCAGTTCGATGTTGAGGCCGACGGAAGGCGAGCGCCCGTAGAATGCGCCCTTGTTGGCGGCTTCCATGATGCCGGGACCGCCGCCGGAAATGACGGAAAAGCCCGCGTCGGAAAGTTTGCGGGCGATTTCTTCCGCCAACCGGTAATATGGATGCTCTGGAGCGACGCGGGCGCTGCCGAAAATGGAGATGGCGGGCCGGATCATTTTCAAACGTTCGGTAGCTTCCACGAACTCTGACATAATGCCGAAAACCCGCCAGGCTTCCTGTGCCGCGTCCGAAGGCGACTGCTGTTCCGGATCGAGCAGGCGAGGCAATTTTTCATTTTCTTTCATGTGTGCGTCTATGTCCCTGTTGTTGTTGGTGGACGGTTCGTCCTATCTGTATCGCGCTTTTCATGCCCTGCCCGATTTGCGCAATCGCGCGGGTTTTCCCACCGGAGCCATGAAAGGCGTACTCGCCATGCTACGCCGCCTGGATGCCGACTTCAAGGCGCAAAAGAAGGCCGTGGTCTTCGACGCCAAGGGCAAGACCTTCCGGCATGAATGGTATCCCGCCTACAAGGCGCAACGTCCGCCCATGCCGGAAGACCTGGCGCTGCAGATCGAACCCATCCACGCCGCCATCCGCGCGCTGGGCTGGCCGCTGCTTAGCGTGGAAGGCGTGGAAGCCGACGACGTGATCGGCACCCTGGCGCGCATGGCAAATGAGGCGGGCATGGAAACGCTCATTTCCACCGGCGACAAGGACCTGGCGCAACTGGTCGATGCGCAAACGCGTCTCGTCAATACCATGAGCAACGAACTGCTGGATGTCGCGGGCGTGACGGCAAAGTTTGGCGTTCCCCCGGAGCGCATCCCCGATTATCTGGCCTTGATGGGCGATGCCGTCGATAACATCCCCGGCGTGACGAAGTGCGGCCCGAAGACGGCGGCAAAATGGATTGCGGAATACGGTTCATTGGATCGACTGGTTGCCCACGCCGATGACATCCAGGGCGCGGTGGGCGCGCATCTGCGCGCACATCTCGATTTCCTGCCGTTGGGCTACAAGCTCGCGCGCATCGATTGCCAGCTTGCTGGATTGCCCACGCTGGAGCAACTCACGCCCAATCCGCCGGATGCCGCCACGCTGCGCGAACTCTATACCCAGTTCGAGTTTCGCGGCTGGTTGCAGGCGCTGGAGGGCGGCACGGCGGAATCCCCCGAAAAAATGAAAGCGCCGAATCCGCAGCGCCATTTTTTTTCGCCGGAAACCGCTGCCGAGCCGCCCGCGCTTATCAACGATGGCCGTCACCGCGCCGCTTACGAGACGCTGACGAATGCCGACGCGCTGGAACGCTGGCTTGCCCAGATTACCCAGGCGCCGCTCGTTGCCGTGGATACGGAAACCACCAGCCTCGAACCCTTCCACGCCCGCATCGTCGGCATTTCGCTGGCGGTCGCGGCGGGCGAGGCCTGCTATATCCCGCTCGCGCACCAGGGGGCGGAAGCCGGAACCCAGTTGCCGCTGGATGCCGTGCTCATGCGTCTGAAACCCTGGCTGGAATCGGCAGAACACCAGAAGGTCGGGCAGAACATCAAATACGACCAGCATGTTTTCGCCAATCACGGCATTACCCTGCGCGGCATCGCCCACGATACCCTGCTGCAATCCTATGTGCTGGAATCGGAGCGGGGGCACGACATGGATCAGTTGGCCCGCCGTCATCTGGGCATCGTCACGATTCCCTATAGCGATCTCTGCGGCAAGGGCGCAAGGCAGATCGGCTTCGAGCAGGTCGCGGTCGACAAGGCGGCCGTCTATGCCGCCGAGGACGCCGACATCACGCTGCGCCTGCACGAGCGCCTGTTCCCGCAAATCGAGGCGCATGCGGGGTTGCGCCACATCTATACCGCCATCGAAGTCCCGGTGAGCGACGTGTTGTTTACGATGGAGCGCACCGGCGTGTTGATCGACGCCGATTTGCTGTCGGCGCAAAGTCACGCGCTGGGGCAGAAGATTCTCGCCTTCGAGCAGGAAGCCTATGTGCTTGCCGGACAGCCCTTCAATCTGGGTTCGACCAAGCAGTTGGCGGAAATCCTGTTTGAGCGCCTGGGCTTGCCGCAGGGCAAAAAAACGCCCGGCGGCGCGCTTTCCACGGACGAGGAAGTGCTCTCCGAACTGGCGCTCGATTATCCGTTGCCCAAGCTCCTGCTGGCGCACCGCGCCTTGGTCAAGCTCAAGGGAACCTACACCGACAAGCTGCCGCGCATGATCAACCCGCGGACCGGGCGCGTGCATACCCATTTCGCGCAGGCCACCGCCATTACCGGGCGACTGGCTTCTTCCGACCCCAACCTGCAGAACATTCCCGTGCGCACCGAGGAAGGCCGCCGCATCCGCGCCGCCTTTATCGCCCCGCCCGGCAGTTGTCTCATTTCCGCCGATTACTCGCAGGTCGAACTGCGCATCATGGCGCATCTTTCCGAAGACGCGCGCCTCCTGGCCGCCTTCACCCAGGGCGAGGACGTACACCGCGCCACGGCGGCGGAGATTTTCGGCATCGACGCAAAAGAGGTCAACGCCGACCAGCGCCGTGTCGCCAAGACCATCAATTTCGGCCTCATCTACGGCATGAGCGCCTTTGGCCTGGCGAGAAACCTCGGCTTGGAACGCCGCGCCGCGCAAAACTACATCGAGCGCTACTTTACACGCTATCCCGGCGTCGCTCGCTACATGGAAGCTACGCGCGAACGCGCCCGCGCCCAGGGCTACGTGGAAACCGTCTTTGGCCGCCGCCTGAGCCTGCCGGAAATCGCCAGCGGCAACGCGGGACGCCGCCAGGGCGCGGAGCGCGCCGCCATCAACGCCCCAATGCAGGGCACCGCCGCCGACATCATCAAGCTCGCCATGCTGTCCGTGCAGCACTGGCTGGAAAAAGAACGCCTGCAAAGCCGCATCCTGCTGCAAGTGCATGATGAACTGGTATTGGAAGTCCCGGAAAACGAACGCGCCATCGTGCGGGAAGCCCTCCCCCGCCGGATGAGCGAGGTAGCCCAACTCGCCGTGCCGCTCCTGGTGGAAGTCGGAGAAGGAGAGAATTGGGATGCGGCGCATTAAAAAATACGTCAAAAAGTGAAAATCTACTTTTTGCCGGATTATCTTGGGGATTGAAACCAGGCAAAGCCTGGCTTCAAACCGTGTAAACCCAAGGAAAAACCAGCGCGGGCTGGTTGGTTCTCGTAGGGGCGCGCTG
>JAITEO010000170.1 GCA_031281985.1 Zoogloeaceae bacterium
CCAGACGAAGTGCCGACGCGCACGGGAGGCGTCCCGAAGGGACGCGATTCCGATAACCCCCGGCGTCAGCCGGGGGGGAACATGGCCTCAAGATCAGGTAGCCCCAACGGGGCGTTACGTCATGCAGTCGCATCGGCACATGCGTCGTTTCCGGTAGAGCCGCTATCGCAATCGTTTTTCGTATACGGGCGCAACGAATGGTTTTTCCCATGCTGCCATTGCAAGTAACGCCCCGTTGGGGCTATCCAGGGTGGGATGGGCCGCCACGCCCCCGGCTGACGCCGGGGGTTATCGAAATCGCGTCCCTTCGGGACGCTCCCGGATTTTCAAATGCGAGCGATCTCGAAAAAAGAGCGAGGTTCGTGGTTGATTTCGATACGGTTGGCGGAAAACTTTGGAGTGCACCCGACGAAGCGCCGCCGCTTGTTTTCCAGAAAACCCTGACAATGTACCGTGCCGCCCCCGCTCACGCCCTGTCGGGCACCCTCTCCCCCAAAGGATTGGGGGAGAGGGGACGGCAAGCGGTGGGGGCGCAATTAAAAGTGGAGGATGTCAAAGTGATATTGCCTCTGTCCTTGCTGGTTTCCCAAGGTTGAGCATAGCTTGGGCGCGCGGTTTTCCTCCCCCCTGACAAGGGGGGACTGAGGGGGGTTTGCGGCGCTTCGTTTTGCATCCGACTTTGGTGCTTGCTCCACTGCCGCAAACCCCTCCCCAGCCCTCCCCTTGTCAGGGGAGGGAGTTTGGCCGCGCTTCGTCCAGGATGAATTATTAACATGACATCATCCACTTTGGATTGCACCCCTATAAGGTTCATTATTTTGCGGGAAGCACTACGCTAGTGTACAATCCGCGAGTTTTCGTTATTCCAACGGAAATCCGGGCGCGATGTGTTGTGTTCGGTAATTCTCACACCTGCCGGTTAAGGGTGTCATGACCTGGGTCGTGGCGTTGGCGGCGGGTGGCGGTTCAACCCTTATGGAGTTTTGCAAATGTCTGTGACCATGCGTCAAATGCTGGAGGCTGGCGTCCACTTTGGACACCAGACCCGTTTCTGGAATCCGAGGATGGCGGCGTACATCTTCGGGGCACGCAACAAGATTCATATCGTCAATCTGGAAAAAACCCTGGAGAAGTACAACGAGGCCATGAACTTCGTGAAGAAGCTGGCGGCCAACCGGGGCACCATCCTGTTCGTTTCCACCAAGCGCCAGGCGCGCGAAATCATTGCCGACGAAGCCCGTCGCGCGGGCGCGCCCTATGTCGATCAGCGCTGGCTGGGCGGCATGCTCACCAATTTCAAGACGGTGAAGCAATCCCTGAAACGCCTGCGGGACATGGAAGCCGCCGTGGAAGCGGGCGATCTGGCGCGGTTTTCGAAGAAAGAGGCGCTGGATTTTTCCCGCGAACTGGAAAAACTGCAAAAATCCATCGGCGGCATCAAGGAGATGAACAACCTGCCCGACGCCATTTTCGTGGTGGATGTGGGCTACCACAAGATCGCCGTGACGGAAGCCAGCAAACTGGGCATCCCCGTGGTCGGCGTGGTGGATACCAACCATTCGCCCCTGGGCGTGGATTACGTCATTCCCGGTAACGACGATTCTTCCCGCGCCATTCGCCTGTACGCGCGTGGTGTCGCGGACGCCATCCTGGAAGGCCGCAGCCATTCGGTACAGGAAATCGTCGGCACGGACGGCGATGAGGAATTCGTCGAAGAAGTCGACGAAGAAGAACCGGCTGCCGACGAATAAGCAGTAAAGAAGCGACAAGGCAAAGCCAGCCTTTTTTGGAATAAAGAGGCAACGTAACCCCGCGACCGCGCTGGTTTTCGTTGGGTTTACACGGGTTGAAGCCGGGCTTTGCCTGGCTTCAACCCCAAGACAAACCGGCAAAAAGTGGAGTTTCCCTTTTTACCGTACACACACGAATGGAGTGAGAAAAATGGCGGAAATTACCGCAGGCATGGTAAAGGAATTGCGCGAGAAAACCGACGCGCCGATGATGGAATGCAAGAAAGCCCTGACGGAAGCGGCAGGCGACATGGCAAAGGCCGAGGAAATCCTGCGCGTAAAACTGGGCAACAAGGCGAGCAAGGCCGCCACGCGCGTGACCACCGAAGGCGTGACGGGCATCTACATTGCCGAGGACGGCAAACTGGGCGCGATTCTGGAAGTCAATTGCGAAACCGATTTCGTCGCCAAGAACGAGGACTTCCTGGCGCTGGTTAAGAAGAGCGTCGAACTGGCGGCAACGAAGGCGCCCGCCGACGTGGCCGCGCTCTCGGCGCTGCCGCTGGGCGAGGGCACGGTGGAATCCACCCGCGCCGCGCTGGTGGGCAGGATTGGCGAAAACATGAGCCTGCGCCGTTTCCAGCGTCTCGAAGCCCAGGGAAAACTCTATTCCTATATCCACGGCGGCGCGAAGATCGGCGTGTTGCTCGATCTGGTCGGCGGCGAGGCGCAACTGGGCAAGGACATTGCCATGCACATCGCGGCCTCCAAGCCGAAGGCGCTCGATACTTCCGGCGTCGATGCCGCGCAAATCGAAACCGAGCGGCGCATCGCGCTGGGCAAGGCGAAGGAATCCGGCAAGCCCGAAGCCATGTTGGAAAAGATCGCCGAGGGTTCCGTGCAGAAGTTCCTGAAGGAAGTCACGCTCCTGGGGCAGGTGTTCATCAAGGCCGAGGACGGCAAGGAAACCATCGAGCAGCTCTTGAAGAAGAAGGGCGCTTCCGTGGCGGCCTTCGTCCTGTATGTGGTCGGCGAGGGGCTGGAGAAGAAAGTCAGCGACTTCGCGGCGGAAGTGGCGGCGCAGGCCGCGGCCGCCAAGAAGGAATAGCAAAACAGAAGAGACGCCGCAAAATGACCGCATCCAAGCCCAGATACAAGCGCATTCTGCTGAAACTTTCCGGCGAAGCCCTGATGGGCGATGCGGCCTATGGCATCCATCCGCCGACGCTGGGAAACATCGTCGCGGAAATCGGCTCGGTGCTGGCGCTGGGCATGGAGATTGGCGTGGTCATCGGCGGCGGCAACATCTTTCGCGGCATGGCGGGCGCGGCTTCCGGCATGGATCGCGCCACCGCCGATTATGTCGGCATGCTGGCGACGGTGATGAACGCCATGGCCCTGTCGGATGCCATGCGCCAGGCGAACATCGAGGCGCGGGTGCAATCGGCCTTGAATATCGAGCAGGTGGTCGAGCCGTATATCCGCGGCAAGGCCATCCGCTATCTGGAAGCGGGCAGAGTGGTCATTTTCGGCGCGGGCACCGGCAATCCCTTTTTTACCACCGACACGGCGGCGGCGCTGCGCGGCGCGGAAATCGGCGCGGAAATCGTCCTCAAGGCCACCAAGGTCGACGGCATCTATACTGCCGACCCCAAGAAGGACAAACAGGCCACGCGCTTCGAAAAAATCAGTTTCAACGAGGCGATTGCCCAGAACCTGGCCGTGATGGATTCGACCGCTTTCGCGCTCTGCCGCGACCAGAAACTGCCGATCAACGTCTTTTCCATTTTCAAGCCAGGCGCATTGAAGCGCGTGGTGTGCGGTGAAAATGAAGGCACGCTGGTATATTGCTGAAATTCGCTCGCTGTTCATCAAAATGAGGTTGTCATGATCGTTGTAGCCGAACTCAAGAAAACCATGGAAGCCAAGATGCAGAAATCCATCGAGGCATTGAAGACCGATCTGGCCAAGATTCGCACGGGACGCGCCCATACCGGCATTCTCGATCATGTGCAGGTGGAATATTATGGATCGATGGTGCCGATCAACCAGGTCGCCAACGTCACCCTGATCGACGCCCGCACCCTGAGCGTGCAGGTGTGGGAAAAGCCGATGGCGGCCAAGGTGGAAAAGGCCATCCGCGAATCCGAC
>JAITEO010000188.1 GCA_031281985.1 Zoogloeaceae bacterium
TCCAGTACCCTGCCGTCTTGCAGCCAGCCTTCCAGCGCCTGCGTTGCCACCATCCGCATCCTTTGTTCCTTCCATCTTGTTCCAGGCGTTGATTCTAACGGACAATTCGCTTTCACGGCATGCGCGGCGGCGCACTTGGGCGTTCCTCTTCTGTCGCCGGACTTCCCATCAGCCATTGCAGGCGGCAAGTGGCCTTGAGGTTGGGGGATAGGGCATGCGCGGCGGCGCGGGCGGGGTTGCGTTCCAGGGTGCAGTCGGTGAGGCGTATGGGGCCAGGCCAGTTGAGCGTATGCCAGAAGTCGGCGAATTCCTGTTCGTGATGCAAGTCCAATTCGAGTTCCAGCTCGCCTTGCCACAGTTGCGCCGCCGCATCGCCCCAGCGGTGCGAGGGCGAAAAAACGGCGCGCGCATCCACTATCCCCAGCGCGCTACGCGCTTCCTGCAAACGCTCCACAAGGGAATCTGGCGCAACGGCAGAGAAAAATCCCGGCGCGGAAAGTTCCGCCAGTTGCCCGGCAAGACGTTCGCTTTCCGGGTCTTGCAGCGCCGTCATATGGGCGTGCGCCGCACGCAGGCGCGCGGCAGAATGCTTCACCTCCAACGTCGCCTCATCGCGTTCCCGCGCGCCCCACCATACGGCTACCATGCCAAGCGCCAGCATCAGCAGCGCCAGCAGCGCGGCCTGGAATATGGATTTGGCGGCGGATGTCCTCATGGTTGCGTCCCCAGGGGAAGCGCGAGATCAAAGGCCATGTCCGTATTCGCATGCGTTGATTCCGGCGCGTCTTCCGTGGGTTGCCGGTTTGCATGGGCGATTTTCATCCGCGCCAGATGGCGGAGAAAACGGGCAAGGTCGGCGGGCAAGGCGCGGCCTTGCAGACGCAAAGTTTCTTCCGTCGCCTGCCAGTGCAGCTTTTCCAGATGCAAGCCGGGGTGCTGATCCAGCAGGGCGGCAAGCTGCTCCAGGGCATGCAGCATGGCCTCTGGCGAACGCTCGGCGCGATAACGCGCGTTTTCCTCGAGCAGGCGGCGCGCGTCCCTGATTTCGTCGATGCGTGGAAAAATCGCGAGTTCCGGCTTTTCTCGCAACAAGGACTGCGCCTGTTCCTCCTGTCGCGCGGCCTCCCGGCGCATCGCGTCGCTTTCGGCGCGCAGCTTGCGGGCGGCCCACATCTCCATCCCGCCGAAGTAACCGCCAGCCAGCAGGAACAATGCGCCCGCGCCCAACAGCAGACGGCGGCGACCTGGCAGAAGATACTGCTGGCGCAGGGCGGCGGGCGCGTAGTGTTGGCGCGGCGGCTGCGTGGCGAGGCGGGCGAGCAGCAGCGCGTCGATTCCGGAGAATCCGGCCGCGGGCGGCGTTTTCCATTCCAGGGCTTGCAGTGCCAGCGGCTGCATGTCGGGATGCGCGAAGGCGGCATCCAGCGCGGCGTCCGGCGTTTCTGCCAGCAGATGAACCGGCAGGGGAGCGCCGGGTTCGACATATTGCTGGTGGGCGAGATAGGCGTACAGACGCGCCGTTTCCTCGGCAATCCAGGCGCTTTTTTCCGTCGCTTCCGGCGCGCCGCTCAAGCGGGAGAACAGGACGCAACCATCCTGCAGCAAGCTCTGGCGCAGGGCGCGTCCATGCAGGCTGAGCAGCAGACAGACCGGCGGCAGACGCGCGTCATGGCGCAGCCAGTCCGCCATGACCTGCGGCACGCCATGAATGCCGGCAATCGGCCTCGGTTGCAGGGCGGCAAGCCAGTCCTGCAGTATCTGGCGCGGCAGGGCGGTCAGCAACAGACGCTCTTCCTGCCGCCGTCCGGCGGCTTCGCCCGATGAAACCAATGGGGATGCCATGATAAAAGGATTGTCGCCGAAATGCTGGCGCAATCTGCGCGTCATCAGCGCGGTTTTTTCACTGCCGCGCAGGCGGGGAATGGTTTCCCGGAAGTGTCCTTCTTCCGGCAGATTGACGAGCAGCGCGATGGCGTGCGTCTTTTCCGGCCACGCGGACAGCGCCTGCCGTCCCGCGGTATCCGGCGCAAAGCGCGCCAGTTCCCGGAGTCCTTCCGGCGCGCGCGCCGACCGGGCGTAGAGGCGCGCGCCATCGCTATCCAGCAGCAACAGACGGCGGGGACGGCGCTCAAAACGCAACATGGCTGATCGCATCATAGATAGGCCCGAGGAAAGCCAGCATGATCCAGCCCAGCAGCGCGCCCAGGAGCAGGGTGAGCAAGGGTTCGATCAGGCGTTCGGCGCGTTCGACGACCAGGTTGACATCGCGCTGATAGAAGTAGCGCAGGTTTTCCAGCGCGACATCCAGCGCGCCGGTGTTTTCGCCGACATGGAGCATGCGCACGACGAAGACCGGGAAGAATCCGCTGCCGGCAAAGGCGGTGCTCAAGGGACTGCCTTCGCGGATGGCCTCCTCCGCCTGCGCCAGCGCGCGCCGGATGGCGCGATTGCCGACGATCTCGCGGGTGATGGCGAGCGCCGCCAGCACGGGAATGCCCGCCGCGTACAACAGGGCAAACGCGCCCGCAAAACGCGATAGCGCGACTTTCTGCAACACCGCGCCGACGATGGGCAGGCGCAGCAGCAGCCCATCCCGGTACAGGCGGGCGGCGGCGGAATGGGATAGCCACGCCCGCAGCGCCAGCGCGCTCAAGACCATCCCCGCCAGCAGATGCAGACCATAAGCGCCCAACACATCCGCGACCGCGAACAGCGCCCGCGTATAAAAAGGCAGGGTTTCGCCCATTTGCCGCAGAAAGGTCTTGAGTTGCGGCGCGAGATAGAGAAAGAGAAACAGGCTGGCGGCAAGGACGACGACGCTGACGAAGGCCGGATAGATCAATAGTTTTTGCGTCTTGCCCAAGAGGTCGTCTTCGTATTTCAGGGCGGCGATCATGTCTTCCATGACGCGCGCCAGATCGCCCGATGCTTCGCCCGCCTGCGCCAGATGGATGAACAGCGGGCGAAACACGCCTTGCGGCTCCGCCTGCATGGCCTGTGACAGCGTCTGTCCGGCGCCGATGCCTTCCTGCAACGCGCCGATGGCGCGCCGCATGCTTTCTCCGCTTTTTTCCGTGTGCGCGGCGTACAGGTCGCGCAGGGCTTCCTGCAAGGGAACGCCGACGCGCAACAATTCCTTCAACTGAAACCAGAAGTCGAGCAGTTCCCGGCGCGAGACCGTGTGGCGGCGCGAGCGCATCCCTCCGAGCCACGCGGCGAAGGCGGCGAATCGTCCCGTGCGTTCGCGCACCAGATCCAGCCCCATGCGCGCCAGGCGATTTTCCAGTTCTTCCGTCGTGGCGGCATCCAGCGTGCCATGCACACGCTCGCCGCCCGCATCGATGGCCAGGTAACGATAGCGCATGTTTTCTACATTCTGTCGCTCAAATCCACGACGCGCGCAAGTTCCGCCAGCGCCGTCGCGCCAGCCAGCACCTGGGCGGCGCCCTCTTCCGCCAGCGCGCAGAACCCCTGTTGCCGGGCGTGGCGCAACAGTTCGCTGGCCGTGGCGCGGCGGGCGATGAGTTCGTCCATGTCGCCATCCACGCGCAGGATTTCCATGATCGGCAGCCGTCCCCGATAACCGGTGAAACGGCAATGCGCGCAACCTGTAGGCTGATGGATTTGCGGCGCGGGCGCATCTTCCGGCCAGCCGAGCAGGCGGCATTCCGCGCGCGTGGCAACGGCGGCCTGCTTGCAGTGGGGACAGAGGCGGCGCAACAGGCGCTGGGCGATGACGCCGATCAGGTTGCCCGCGAGGATTTCCGGCGTCACGCCGATATCCATCAGCCGCGGCAACGCGCCGACGGCGGAATTGCTGTGCAGGGTGGCAAATACCTGGTGCCCGGTCATGGCGGCGCGAAAGGCCATGATCGCCGTATCCTCGTCGCGGATTTCGCCCACCAGGATCACGTCCGGGTCCTGGCGCAGCATGGCGCGCACGCCGTTGGCAAAATCCATGCGCAGGGCATCGCTCATGCTGGTCTGGCGCACGATCGGCAGCGGATATTCCACCGGGTCTTCCAGGGTCATGATGTGGATGCGCTCGGAATTGATCTGGTTCAGGATGGCATAGAGGCTGGTCGTCTTGCCGGAGCCGGTGGGGCCGGTGAGCAGGATGACGCCTTCCGGCCGGGCGAGCAGCCGAGTCAGCAGGGACTGCGCCGCGTCGGAAATTCCCAGTTCGGCGAGCGGCACGATGCCCTTTTGCCGATCCAGCACCCGCAGCACCATGTTTTCCCCATGCAGGGTGGGTTGGCTGGAGACGCGAAAATCCACGGGACGGCCGGAAACGGAAAAAGTGACGCGCCCATCCTGCGGCGCGCGCGTCTCCGCGATATTCATGCCGCTGATGACCTTCAGCCGCACGCACATGGCATTCCAGCAGCTTTTGTGCAGGGCGCGGATCTGCCGCAGGATGCCGTCCTGGCGATAGCGGATGCGCAGGAAGTTCTCTTCCGGCTCGAAGTGGATGTCGGAGGCGTCCTCCTTGACGGCATCGGTGAGGATGGCGTCGATCAGGCGCACCACCGGCTGGCTGAATTCCTGCGCGAGCGCGGTGGTTTCGGTTCCTGCGCCATTGTGTCCCGCGCCGTTGTTTTCGATTTCCGCCACGATGCCGTCGATGGAGAGCGCATAGCCGTAATAGCGGTCGATGGCCGCCATGATTTCCGAGGATTCGGCCAGCAGGGTTTCCAGCGTCACCGTCGCGCCCAGTTGCCCGCGCAGGAATTCCCGCACCCGATCCTGCCCCGGCAGGTCGTGGCTGTCGGCCACCGCCAGCGTCATGCGATTTTTCTGCGCGTCGTAGTAGAGCGGCAGCACATGCGCTGCCTGCGCCACTTCCTTGGGCAGCAAGGCCAGCGCGGCGGCATCCGCCATGACATGCGCCAGATCCACGCTGGCCTTTCCCAGGTTTGCCGACAGCGCGTCGCGCAGCGCCGTTTCCGTCACGAAGCCCAGCGCCGTCAACTGCTTTTCCAGCGGCAGGCCGCTCCTTGCCTGTTCCAGGCGCGCGATGCGCAACAGATCGGGCGAGAGCAAACCCATCGCCAACAAGGCGTCCCCCAGGGCGGCGGCGGAAGATAAGGACGCCATCATCGCGGGACGCGCGTCTTCATTCCTTGCGCCAATTCATTTGTCCTGACGCGGGAGGAGCGAAAAACCCGGCGTCCGGCAACCAGGATTTCAGCCGGGCGAAATCCCCGTTCAATCCCGGTTCGCGGATGACCACTGGACGCAGGAAAATGACCAGTTCCGATTTCCTGGCCGCGTCGTTGCGCGAAGAGAGCAGTTCGCCCACCAGCGGAATCTGCCCCAGGAGCGGAACGCGCCCATTCCGGTAATCCACGCGGTCTTCCATCAATCCGCCCAGCACGGCGATTTCGCCGCTGGACAGCCGCAACACCGACTCGATCTCGCGGGTGCGAATCTGCGGGATTTCATTGGCGACGTTCGCGGGAATATCCGGGTTCGGGTCCTTCACCATGCCGACGATGCTGGAAATGCTGGGGCGCACGTTGAGGATCACCTGATCGCCCTCGCTGATTTGCGGCGTCACGCTCATCACCAGCCCGACGGAAACCGTCTGCGGCGTCGAGGTATAGGCCACCAGGGGATTGCTGTTGCTGTTGCCCGCCGTGACGTCCGCGCGGATATTGAAATAGACCACGTTTTCCACCACCTTCAACAGGGCGGTCTGGTTGTTCAGCACCGCCAGGCGGGGACTGGAAAGCACACGGGTCGCGCCGAAGGACTGGAGCAGGTTCAGGGTGACGGACAGAGGATTGTCCTGCGCGTAACGCAACACGAAAGGCGTCATGGCGGGCGGCAGGACGGAGGTGGGCGCGGCGGGCGAAAAGGAAAAGGTCTTGTCGCCATTTGCCCAGATGCGGCTCCACTCGATGCCCTGTTGATAGTCCTCGCCCAGTTCCACTTCCACGATGGTGGCCTCGATCATCACCTGCCGCCGCGCCGCGCTCGTCACCTGATCGAGGAAGGCTTGGACGCGCTCATGCTGGCGTCCTGTCGCGCGCACCGCCAGCACGCCGCTTTCCGGGTTCAGGATGACCGTCGAAGACGCCGCATGCGAATTCGGGCGCGGCATGAGCGGGCGCGACATGGTGGCCGTGGCGGCGGATTGGCGTTCGGCGCGCGTTCTGGGCGGTGTAGCTTCCTCCGTTGCCGCGCCCGTCATGGCTTCCTCGCCGATGTAGGGCGGGTCGGTTTCGAGCAGGATGTCGCGGATGTTCTGTTCCAGCGATTCCCAGAACATGTTGCGCGAGAGATTTTCCACGCGTGTCGAAGAGATGTTGCCGTTTCCCAAAGGAGAGGCCGCCAGCGTCTCCGTGCCGCCGGACGCGCTGTAGCCCGTGCCGGAAGTGATCTGCGTGTTGGTCGCCACCTCGCTTGCCACGGCGCGGCTCATATTCACGTAATCGATCGTGTAATGACGCAGGAAGGGCGTGTCGGGAAGGACGATCAGATTGACGCCGTCCATCTCGAAGCGCATATCGACCTGCCGCGCGATGCGGGCAAGCAACTGCGGCAGGGTCTGCTCGATGGCGTTCAGCGTTACCCTGCCGGAAAGTCCGGCGTGGATATCGACATTGAGCTTCGCGTCCCGCGCCAGCGCAAAGAGCAGGTCGCGCACAGGCACGTCCTGCACGACCACGCTATAGGTTTCGACCGGAGCAAAAGAGGCGGGTGGCGCAATCGCCAGTGTATGCCATACAGGTTGCGGGATGGGTGAAGATGAGGATGAAGACGATGCCGGATCGCTTGCCGAAGTCATCTCCGCGCGCAAGTGCCCCTTGACCGGATCACGCGGCACCGGCGTGCCGCAAGCCGCCAGGAGAAGAAGGCAGATCATGGCGGCAACACGTATCGACATCTCGACCTCGGCAACGAAATTATGACGGGGATAGGATACATCAATATGACAGAAAAGGAATAGACATTTTTGGAATTTTTTTGGAAAGCGTGGCGCACGATTTTTCTCCACGCGTAAGGAGAACGGGAGACCGCGCCAAAGGAAGCGGAGGCCAGGAACAGATGCTTGGGATACGTAAAAAACGTGTATGAAAAAATGAACCTGTCGGGCAAAAATACAAAAAATCCTGTTACCTTATGAATTTTCCAGGGGGAATCATGGTCGGATACGAATTCCTGTTGTCGAAAATCCCGCTGCGCATGCCGCCGCTGAGCAAGCCAGCCCGGATCAGGCCGGTGACCCGCGTCGAGGAGGCGGCAGACCTGATCGCCATTCCCAAGTCCATCGCGCCCGCCGCGGACGCCATTCTCCCGCACCTGCTCTTCGCGCTGAAGCATGAGCCGATGCAACTGGCGATCCTGCACGAGGCATTGCGTCTGGTATCGGCGCGGGACATCCTGGATGCGCTGGCCGATGCGCCTGCGGGCGGCTATGTGCGCCGCGCCGCCTATCTCTGGGAAAAGGCGCATGGCATCGAACTGCCCTGGGCAGGCCAGATGGGAAACTACGTCGACTTCTTCGATCCCGGAACCTACTACACCGGCCAGACCTGGGAGCGCAACCAGAAGTATCGGATCAATTTCAATGGCATCGGGCCTTGCGAGTTCTGCCCGGTCGTTCGCCGGGAGCCTGCCCTCGAGCAGGAAGGAGACGCCATCCTGCGGTCGTTGCATGAATGGGCTGCCGCGCCCGAGAACGAGTTTCTCATGGATCGGGTGATGGCATGGGCCTACCTCAGCGAGACGCGGGATTCCTTCGCCATCGAAAACGAGATGCCAACCCCCGAAAAGGAAAGCGCCTTCTTGCAGGCCATGGCGCATCTTCGTGACCGGACGCCGCTGACGGAGGAATATCTGGTCGGCTTGCAAAACGCCGTGATCAGTTCTCCGTTGCGCGCGGAAGCGGGCTTTCGCGGCGCCCAGAACTGGCTGCAACGGGGCGGACATGGCGCTTTGGCCGTCCGCTACATTCCTCCTTCGCCCGAACATATGAGGCCGCTGATCGACGGCCTGATGCGCATGGCAAATTCCAGGGACGATGTCCCGCCGTTGATCAAGGCGGCGCTGGTGAGCTTCGGCTTCGTGTTTCTCCATCCCTTCCTGGATGGTAATGGCCGCGTGTCGCGCCTGCTCGCCCATCACTGCCTGCACACGAAGGGGGTTCTGCCGGAGGTGAAGGGCAGTCCCGCCATCCTGCCGCTTTCGGTGGCCATGAAGCGGGAGGAGCGGCAGTACCTGTCCACGTTGGAGCGCTTCAGCAGACCGGTGCGCGCCCTGTGGGACGTGACGTTCATTGGCGATGGCGACTTTGCGTTCGATTTTTGTTCGACGCCCAAGGTCTATGCCCACTGGTCGGGCAACGAGGCCGCAGCCTTCGTGACGCGGTGCGCGGGCATCGCGTTGCAGCAGTCGCTCGTCGACGAGGCCCGATACCTCCATGCCCACGATCTGGCCTATGAACGCATCGACCGGCAGTTCGATCTGCCCAACCGGACGATCAACCTGCTGATCCAGTGGATTCGCCAGAACGACAACAAGATGCCGGAGCGGCGCAAAACCGCCAAGGAGGTGGCCTACGCGCTCTCGTCCGAGGAACTCGAACAGATCGAACGAATCGTCGCAGAGGCGTTTGCGTCCCCCGGTGCGCGGGCAAGCGCGCGGTGAGCGGCAGAAAAATGCCCGCGCTTCGTTCGTTCGCGCCACTTTGGATTGCCGCCAGACAAAGGAGACCTCGCCCGGCGGCGGCGCGTCACGCTTCGCGGCCGCTTTCCGTCTACGCTTCCGCTTCCTGCGCCTTGT
>JAITEO010000212.1 GCA_031281985.1 Zoogloeaceae bacterium
TGCCCGCACCACGCGCAGCCAACTGGTCGCCATCCTGGGCAATGTCGGCATGGCGATTCCCATCGCCATTTCCGTCAGCATGGCCTTTTTTCTCACCGGCGATCGCCCGGCCATCACCATCGAAGAGGCGGACACCCTGTTGGCCGCGCACCATCCGTTTGCCAGCGGCTCCTTGCTCTACGCGGGCGTTGCGGGCGTCTGCCTGTTTCTTTCCGGGCTGGTCGCCGGGTATTTCGACAACCTCGCCACCTATAACCGCATCCCGCAACGCATCCAGCAACTCGGCTGGATCCGGCGGCTGCTCGGCGCACGGCGGCTGGAGCGCCTGGCCAATTATGTTGGCGATCACATGGGCGCGCTCGCCGGCAATTTCCTGTTCGGCGTCATGTTGGCAACGGCCTGGGGCATCGGCGTCCTGTTGAGCCTGCCCCTCGATATTCGCCATGTCGCCTTTTCTTCCGCCTACCTGGGCTATGCGGCGGCGGCGCACGGCTTTTCGCCGCCGCTGGGCGCTTTCGCCTGGGCGGCGGTCGGCGTGGCGGGCATTGGACTCATCAATCTCGGCGTCAGTTTCACGCTCGCCCTGTTCGTCGCCCTGCGCGCGCGCGGCGTCACCTTTTCGCAGGGACGGCAACTCATGCTCGGACTGATGCGGCGCTTCTTCACGCATCCGGGCGATTTCTTCCTGCCGCCCGGAAAATCGGCAGAAAATCCGCCAGTAGAATGAGGAAAGGCAACGAAAATCCACCATCACCTGTCCGTATGCTCGTCGGGGCGCACTGCGTGCGCCCGTTTGCCGTTCACACGACGGGGTGGTTTGCGGGCGCACGCAGTGCGCCCCGACGAGAACCCCAAGGCCGCGCTGGTTTTGCGTTGGGTTTTAACGGTTTGAAGGCGAAGCTTGCCTTGCCTTCAAACACTAACTAACCCGGCAAAAAGTGGGGTTTTACTTTTTGCCGTTTTTATCAAGGTCAAATCATGAAACGATCCCGTTTTGGCGCTCGTGATCGCTCGTCGCGGGACGCGGCGGAGCTTCAGCGTCTTGCCGTCGGGCTTTCCGAATCCGACTGTCGCCTGGAAGACATTTTCTGGGAATCCCGCCTCGTCCATCTGGTGCAGACGCTGCTCCAGAACGGCGCGGAAGAGGAAATCAACACGACGCTGGACAGGCTCTACGAATCCAACCCGCAAGCCTGCGACGAACTCGCGAACGTGGTGGAGGCGCAGGTCGAATCCTGCACCCTGGAAACCAGCGGCAACAAGCAGCGGCATGACGCCCTGCTGTTTGCCGTGCCCATTCTCGCCTGGTCGCGCTACGCCATTCCCGCCGCCCGCATCAACGCTGCCCACCTGGCCGCGCTCAAGGTGCAGCTGGGCGCGCACATGTTCAGCCGCGAGGCGCGCCTGGCGCTGGTGGATTACTTTTTTGGCCCGGATCAGTTGCCGCGCAGCTATTGCGACATCCGCGGATTGCTGGAAGCCCTGTGCGAACAGGCGGCGAAGGAACAGGATCTGTCCCTGGACACCCAGGGCTTGCCGGAAACCACCCGCTTTCTTTCCGACGTGCGCTACCTCATCGGCGTGGTCATCGTGCCGCAGGGCGCGCCGGTCTTTCGCTGGCACGAGGCCGACGGCAGCCGCGCCGCGTCGCTTGCCGCCTGGGAAAAACAGGGCAGCCCCAACCTTGCGCCGCTGCTCACGGGCTGCGCCTACCAGCCCTTGTCCGCGGGCGCGTATCACGCCGCCTGCCGTCACGCCGACCGCGCCGCGCGCGCCTACGCCATCAAGGCGTCCGTGGCCTTTTTGCAGACCACGCTGGGATTGATGCCGGAAGAAATCCGCGCCGTCATCGCGCCCTGCTACGACCAGCGGCTGGAAGAATACCGCATCGGCCTTGCGCCGCGCGACCATGACAACCAGGTTTATCACGGCGTCTCCTGGGCGCTCTTGGGCGAGGAAGACGAGCATAGCGACATCCCCGGCCAGATCGACGCCGTGCTGCGCGACTGCGGCGTCAAGGATATCGTCAGCCTCGATCACCGCATGCCGATGGAGTTCTGCGACGACTGCGGCGCGCCGCTGTTCCCGACGGTGGACGGCGAACTCGTCCACGCCGAAATACCGGAACAGGCCGACGCCATGCCGACCACCCTGCATTGATGCGTAAAGATCGGGAAACGATGCGCGCGAAATCCTCCTCGCACACGCCGGACGCCAACTGGCTCGCGCGCAGCCTTGCCGCCGTCTGGCATCCCTGCACGCAGATGCAACAGCACGCGGCGCAGGGCGCGGACGCCTTGCCGCTGATTCCCATCGAGCGCGGAGAAGGCGCGTGGCTCTACGACTTTTCCGGCAATCGTTATCTGGATGCCATCAGTTCCTGGTGGGTCAACCTCTTTGGTCATGCCAACCCGCGTATAAACGCCGCCCTGAAGGCGCAACTGGAGACATTGGAACACGTCCTGCTGGCGGGCTTCACGCATCGTCCGGCGATCGAGCTTGCCGAGCGGTTGCGGGCGCTGACCGGCGGCGTGCTGGGGCATGCCTTTTATGCTTCCGATGGCGCGTCCGCCACGGAAATCGCGCTCAAGATGAGTTTTCATTACTGGAAGAACTGCGGCAAGGCGCAGAAGAATCGCTTTCTCTGTCTTTCCGGCAGTTATCACGGCGAGACGGTGGGCGCGCTGGCGGTCACGGATGTCGCCCTGTTCCGGGACGCCTACGCGCCGCTCACGCGCGCTGCCGACACCGTGCCCTGCCCGGACGCGCGCCTGGCAAGGGAGGGGGAAACCGCCGCGGATGTCGCCCGTCGCGCCGCGCAAGCTCTGGAGGCAAAGCTGGCGGCGGAAAGCGAACAGATCGCCGCCCTCATCCTCGAACCCCTGGTGCAGGGCGCGGCGGGGATGGTGATGTACGACCCCGAATACCTGCGCCTGGCGCGCGCTCTTTGCGATCGCTACCAGGTGCATCTGATCTGCGATGAAATCGCCGTGGGCTGCGGACGCACCGGCACTTTTTTCGCGCACGAACAGGCCAACATCCGTCCCGATCTGCTGTGCCTTTCCAAGGGCATTTCCGGTGGCTACCTGCCGCTTTCCATCGTGCTGTGCCGCGACGAGATCTTTCAGGCGTTCTATGATGAAAGAATTACTCGCGGCTTCTTGCATTCCCACTCCTACACAGGCAACCCGCTCGCCTGCCGCGCCGCGCTGGCAACGCTGGACATCTTCACGCAGGACGATGTGCTCCAAGCCAACATCGAGCGCGCGCGCAAATTGTACGCCGCGATCGCGCCCGTCGCCCAACACGAAAACGTCCGCCACCTGCGCCAGCGCGGCATGATCCTGGCATTCGACGTAATAACGGACGACCCCGCCTTCCCCCGCCGCTTCTACCGCGCCGCCCTGAAAAACGCCCTCCTGGCGCGACCCCTGGGCAACACAGTCTACCTGATGCCCCCCTACATCCTCGACGACGAGGAAATCACGCACCTGGGCAACGCCGTGCAAAAGGCGATGATGGTGTGCGGCAAAAAGTAGGAACCTGCTTTTTGCTAATTACCAAGTGCTTCTTCCCAAATAATCCCATGCAAAAGCGAGTTCCTCTGGTAATCTGTGCGAATCATGTGAAAGAAACGGACATGGTACAAAGGAAAGGTCGATGGGAGGGACACGCGCATGGGAAGTCGCGGACGAATTCTGGGCGCTG
>JAITEO010000244.1 GCA_031281985.1 Zoogloeaceae bacterium
ACCGCCAGCACCGCCGCGTCGGAATCGGGAAAATTCTGCCGCAGCACTGCCTCCGGCAGCCAGATCACGGAGATGGTCTCATCCGGCGTCTGGCGGACAAATTGCGCATAGGCGGTCTCTTCATCACAGCCTGCCTCCTCACTCCATGCCGGAAAGGCGGAAAACGCGAGGCTCGCCAGTACGATAGTCAGCCTATATACGCACTTCAGAACAGAAAAACCTTGCTGCATCGCATACTCCTTGGTTGAGTTTAAAAAAATCTGCGTCAAACAGCTTTTTCAGGCAACCGCATCCGCAATAGCCGCCTTCTGCGCGGCAACCAGCCCCTGGATGCCCTTTTCCGCCAGCGTCAGCAGGGCATCGAGCCGGGCGCGGGAAAAGGGTTCGCCTTCCGCCGTCCCCTGGATTTCCACCAACCCGCCGCTACCGGTCATCACCACATTCATGTCGGTGTCACAGGCGGAATCCTCCGGATAGTCCAGATCGAGCACGTTCATGTCCTGCCAGATGCCGACGGAGATGGCCGCGACATGATCCCGGATCGGATTGGCGGCAATGAGACCGCGCGCGACGAGATCGGCGCAAGCCGCGTGCAGCGCCACCCAGGCCGCTGTGATGGATGCGCAGCGGGTTCCGCCGTCGGCCTGCAACACGTCGCAGTCCAGGATAATCTGGCGTTCGCCCAAGGCGACAAGATCGACCACGGCGCGCAGGGACCGACCTATCAACCGCTGGATTTCCTGGGTGCGTCCGCTTTGCCTGCCCTTGGCCGCCTCGCGCGGGGAGCGGCTGTGGGTGGCGCGCGGCAACATGCCGTATTCCGCCGTCACCCAGCCCTGCCCCTTGCCGCGCAGAAAGGGGGGCACGAATTCTTCCACGCTGGCAGTGACCAGCACATGGGTGTCGCCCATTTCGATCAGGGCCGAACCTTCGGCGTGATGGGAGACGGCGCGGACGATGCGCAGTGACCGCGCCTCATCGGGCGCGCGCTGGCTGAGACGCAAAACAGGGGTCATGTGGTTTCCTTCCTTGTGTTTTCTATTTGGGAACAGCGTATTTTTCGATGGCCGCATGGATTTCCGCGATGGCGGCCTCGATTTCGTCGTCGGAAAGATCGGAAGCGTATTGCGAATCGCGGCCAAAATCGGCCAGGGTGGAAGCAACCTCGGTTACGTCCATGTGCTGAGTAGAAATGCCCTCCAGCGCTTCGGGCGGGACGTGATCCTCTTCCCAGCGTACCACTGCCAGCGTGAGATTGTCGCCACTGGCGCCACCTTGCCGTTCGGCGTGCTGCATGAAGCGCCTTCCCGCTTCCGGCAGATGGGGCACGCTCAGCGCCCGCACCAGCGCATTATCCGGCATCGTGTTCCACAGGCCGTCCGTGCACAGGATCAGGAGATCATTGGTCTCCAGCCGCGTCCTGCGCGAATAGGTCACTTCCGGGAACAGGCTCCCGCCCAAACAACTGTAAATCTTGTTGCGCTCGGGATGCCGTTCCGCCTGTGCCGGGGAAATCAGGCCTTCATCCAGCAGATAGCGCACCTTGGAATGGTCGCGCGTCTGGCTGATGACGCGTCCACGCCGCACCAGATAAAGGCGGGAATCTCCGGCGTGCGCCCAGTAGGCAAGATTGTCCTGCACCACGCAGGCGACCAGCGTGGTACGCGGAGAATCGTCCAGCTTGTGTTGCGGGGCATAATCGAGGATCGCGCAATGCGCGGCATCGATATTTTGTTGCAGAAAGGAAAAAGGGTCGGTCAGCGTTGGACGCGCCTCGCGCTGAAAGGCATGGATCAGGGTCTGCACCGCGATCTGCGCGGCGATTTCGCCATAGTGGTGTCCGCCCATGCCGTCGGCGACGACCACCAGCAGGGCTTCACGGGAATAGCAGTGCGCCACGCGGTCTTCATTGTTCCTGCGGCCGCCCTGACGACTTTCCTGATAAATGGTGAAGCGCATCGTGGCAGGGTCCAGGATCAGGATGAACGCGCCGGGGGCGTGGTGGGCGCGGAAGTCGGCTCAACCATTTGTGACGGCGCGGACGACGGCGCGACCAGTTCATTTTCCAGCCGCTGGAAAAAACGCGCAAGCCAAGCTTCCTTCTCCTGTTTGTCGATCTCGTCCAGTGGCTGATCGTCCGGCGATGGCCTGTCCCGCTCGGTCAGACGCTTTTGCAGGGCAAAGGCGCTTTGCAGGCGCGCACCGTGATCCAGCAGCAGGCACTGGTCTATCGTCTCCAGAAAATGTCGGGAATATTGCCCCTGCCAGCGTTCGCGCGCGGGGATCAGCTTGTCTTCCTTCAGACGCTCGTCCGCCGGCTGCGGCGTTGCTCCGGAAAGACAGGTGTAAAGCGAAGCGCCGATGCCATAAATATCGCTCCAGGGACCGACTTTCGCGTGATCGCCATAGTGTTCGGGCGAAGCAAAACCAGGGGTATACATCGGCTTGGGCAGGTTTTCCGCAACGCAGGAGAGTGCCTTTCTGACCGAGCCGAAATCCAGCAACACCGGCGTCTTGTTGCGGCGAATGTAGATATTGGCGGGTTTGATATCCAGGTGCAGCAGCCTTTGCGCGTGCACCATGCGCAGGCCGTTCATGAGACGGATGAAGGTATGGCGCAGAAAACGCTCGCTGCGTATCTCCGGCGACTTGTGGGCATAGACCTGCAAGGTGGAACCGTGCTCATACTTCATCACCAAGTAGACTGTTTCGTTGGCGCGGAAGAAATTGGTCACGCGCACCACGTTCGGATGCGCAAGCTGCGCCAGCGCCCGTCCCTCCTCGAAAAAACACATGAGGCCATGCCGAAACAGGTTGAGATTTTCCGGCGGGATGGTGGGCTTGATTTCCCCCGGCGCGCGCAGGGCCAGGGTGTGGGGCAAATATTCCTTGATGGCGTACTGGTGGTAATCCCGGTCGTGCGCGAGGTAGACAATAGAGAAC
>JAITEO010000266.1 GCA_031281985.1 Zoogloeaceae bacterium
TGGCGCATGAACCTGGCTCCTGGTATGGGGATTCGACGGCTACGCGCGGGGAAGGGGTTCCACGCGCAGGGACAGATCGAAGGCTTGCACGTCCTTGGTGAGCGCGCCGACGGAAATGCGGTCTACTCCGGTTTCGGCGGCGGCGCGCAGATCGGCGAGCGTGAGGCCGCCGGAGGCTTCCAGGATGGCGCGTCCCCGGTTGATCTGGACGGCCTGGCGGAGCATGGGAAGGGGGAAATTGTCGAGCAGCAGCATGTTCGCGTCGGCGGCAAGCGCGGCTTCCATTTCCGCCAGGTTTTCCACTTCGACCTGAACGAAGCGGCAATGCGGGTTTTGCCGGGCGACCTTTTGGGCGGCGGCGATGGCGGCCTCGATGCCGCCCGCGGCCATGATGTGGTTTTCCTTGATGAGGATGGCGTCCCAGAGGGCAAGACGGTGATTGCCGCCGCCGCCGACGCGCACCGCGTACTTTTGCGCCAGACGCAGGCCAGGCAGGGTCTTGCGGGTATCGACGATCTGCGCGCGGGTTCCGTTTATGGCGTAGACATATTGACGGGTCTTGCTGGCGACGCCGGAAAGGAGTTGCAGGAAATTGAGCGCGCTGCGCTCGCCGCTCATCAACACGCGCGCTTCGCCTTCCAGTTCGCAAAGCGTCTCTCCGGGCACGACGCGCGCGCCTTCTTCCGCCTGCCAGCGGATGCGCATGGGCATCATGCCGCCCAGTTGCGCGAAACATTCGTCGAACCACGCCTGTCCGCAGAGCACGCCGCCCGCCCGCGTCATCACCCTGGCCTTGACGCCCTGTCCCGCGGGAAGCAACGCCGCCGTCAGATCGCCGCCGCCAATGTCTTCTTCCAGCGCGCGGCGCACATTGGCGGCGATTTCTTCACGAGAGGGCAGTGTCGGCTTTTCGGCGTTCATTTCAGGATGGACAGATGGAAGAGGAAGATGCCCGCGCATTCTACCGTTGATTCGTGCGCGACATAAAAGCAAAGACCTGCTTTGGGGCGCGCTCTATCCAAAGTGGAGGAAAAATCTTTCCAGACAAAGCGGTGGCGCTTCGTTTGGTTCTTCCGCTTTGGATTGCGCCCCACAAAAGGCCAAATCGTCCGACCTTTCGTGTCAAGCCGTTATAATGCGCGGGTTTGCCGCGGCTTTTGTCGTGTTGCCGAAGAAAAAAACCTTAGGGGAATGTCTGATGAGGAAAGATCGTCCGTTGCTTCCTTCGCGTCTTGCCAGGAGTTTTGTCTTGCTGTGCGCCTGCGGCGTCCTTTCCGGCATTGCCCTTGCCGGCTCCGCGGAGGCCGACGTTGCCGCGCCCATGCCTGCCGCGGAAGTGCCGCCGTCGCTGGATATTCCGCATGCCATCGATCTCACCGCGCCGACGCCCGATTTGTGGGGGCGGGTGCGCAATGGCTTTCTCATGCCCAATCTGGAAGATGAGATGGTGGCGCGCCAGCAGCAGTATTACCAGTCGAATCCCGAATATCTGCGGCGCATGGTCGAGCGCAGCCGCCTGTATCTGCATCACATCGTCGGCGAACTGGAGCAGCGCGGAATGCCCACCGAACTGGCGCTCCTGCCGATGGTGGAAAGCGCCTACAACCCGCTCGCCTATTCCCCGGCGCAGGCTTCCGGCCTGTGGCAGTTCATCCCTTCCACCGGAAAGTTCTTCCATCTGGAACAGAACTGGTGGCAGGACCAGCGCCGTGACATCGTGGCTTCCACCAGCGCCGCGCTGGATTATCTGCAATACCTCTACGAATTCCACGGCGACTGGCACCTGGCGCTGGCTTCCTACAACTGGGGAGAAGGCGCGGTGGAACGCGCCAAGCGCAAGAATGCCGCCAAGGGACTGCCGACGGATTTTTCCAGCCTCGCCCTGCCCAACGAAACCCGTCAGTACGTGCCCAAATTGCAGGCACTGAAGAACATCTTTGCCAATCCGGAACTGGTGGCGGAACTGGGCATTCCCGAAGTGCCCAATCAACCCTATTTTCATATCCTGGTGACGGACACGGCAATGGACATCGAACTTGCCGCCCGCTTTGCCGGAATGCCCCTGGAAGCGTTCGCCGCCCTGAATCCGGCGCACAATCGTCCCGTCATTCCCGCGCAGAGCACCCTCGTCATCCCCGCGGAGCGCGTGGCGGCCTTTCAGGAAAACCTGCGCCAGTACGACGCGCCCCTGATCCGTTGGCAGGCCTATACCTTGAAGACGGGCGAGACGCTAGAGACGATCGCGCCGCGTTTTGGCCTGTCGGCCGCCAACCTGCGGCTCATCAACGGCATTCCTCCCCTGCAGGGCGTCGATGCGGGCGCTACCCTGCTGACGCCCGCGCAGGGCGACGCGGCGCTGGAACACGCCGATTTCCTGGCATTGGCCGCGCGGCCGGACGCCCCTTTTGCCGCCGCCCGTTTCCATGCCGTGCGTTCGGGGGAGACCCTCTCCGGCATCGCCCGCAAATACAGGATGTCCGTGCCTGCCTTGAAACGCCTGAACCAACTCAAGAACAACCGCATCCGGGCGGGCACGCGGCTGGTGATCAACCCGGCGGTGGCCGCCGCGCAGAGCGGCAAACCCGCCTACCTGCTCGCCGCGAACGCTGCGCGCGCGCCAGCAGGGGAACCGGCTTTTGTTGCGCCAAAAGCGCATCCCGCATCCAAAACTGCCCACGCGGCGCGCCACGTCGTGCAAAAGGGCGATACCCTGTTTTCCATCGCCCGGCGCTACCGCGTGCGCCTCGACGATTTGATGCGCTGGAACCGGCAAGCCGGAAAAATCCTGCAAATCGGCACCACCCTGCGTATCCGCAAACCGGAAAGCTGATCAACATATCGCGATTGGGTATTGGAACGATTGGCAACGAAGATCAGCATGAAAGATCGCAGCCATGACGACGCGATGGCCGACAACGCGCCGTGCCGCCCCCTCTCCCGCCCTGTCGGGCACCCTCTCCCCCAAAGGATTGGGGGAGAGGGGACGGCAAGCGGCGGCGCTTCGTTGGTTTCCTCCACTCTGGAGCGCACCCTTGTGAAACTGGCGAGCGCTCCGTCCTCTGTCCTCTGATCCCTGATTCCTGATCCCTGATCCCTGACCCTCAACCCTGGCGTTGCAGTACCTGCATGACGGTGGCGGCGATTTCTTCTATGGATTTGCGGGAGGAGTCCAGCCATTGGATGCCTTCGCGGCGCATCATTTTTTCGGCGGCGTCCACTTCATAGCGGCAGTTTTCCAGGCTGGCGTAGTGGCTGTTGGGGCGGCGTTCGGCGCGGATCTGGGTCAAGCGTTCCGGCAGGATGGTCAGGCCGAAGAGTTTATGGCGTATGCCTTGCAGGCAGGTGGGCAGTTTGCCGCGTTCGAAGTCTTCGGGAATCAGGGGGAAATTGGCCGCCTTCAGGCCGAATTGCATGGCCAGGTAGAGCGAGGTCGGCGTCTTGCCGCAGCGGGAAACGCCCACCAGCACCACGTCCGCTTCCGTGAGATTGCGGTCGGTGACGCCGTCGTCGTGCGCCAGCGTGTAGTTGATGGCTTCGATGCGTTTCTTGTAGTCGGAGCTGTCGGTGGAGCCGTGTGTGCGGCCTATCACGTGATTGGAGGCGATGCCCAGTTCGTTTTCCAGCGGCGCCAGGAAGGTTTCGAAGCAGGAAATGATGAAGGCGTCCGCCAGATGCACGATTTCCGCCAGATGCGGCGCGACCAGCGTGGTAAACACGATGGGGCGGATTCCCTCCGCCCTGGCGGACGCCTCGATCTGCGCCACCACTTCGCGCGCCTCTTCCTCGGAATCGATGAAGGGACGCCGCACCAGCGCAAACTCCACGCCCTCGAACTGCGACAATAGACTGTGCCCAAAGGTTTCGACGGTAATGCCGGTGCTGTCGGAAACAAAAAAAACGGTGCGTTTCATCATAGGCCAAACTCTGTTCCTGAATTTTGAAAACGTCAAAAAATAAAACCCGCTCCGCGCAGGAAGCCTCATTGCCTCGCTTCGCCAGACCTTCGTCCTGCGATCCAAAGTGGAGGAAAAACCTTTTCAGACGAAGCGCCGCTGTTTGCTGTCCTCTCTCCCGCTTGCGGGGGAGGGCTTGCACCCTGCAAGGGCTTGCACCCTGCAAGGGTGGGAAGGTCGGGAGAGGGTAACGTGCTGTGCCGCCCCCTCTCCCGCCCTGCTGGGCACCCTCTCCCCCAAAGGATTGGGGGAGAGGGGACGGCAAGCGGCGGCGCTTCGTTGGTTTCCTCTGCTTTGGATTTCGGCGGTGGGGTTTCTCCTTGCCTTTCCCCTGCGATCGTGCGGATGGGTTGTAGTGGGTTTTCGTCGCCTTTCCACCAAAAAAGGGCAAGCTCCGCTTGCACTTTTTTGCTGACTTGAACCGGCAAAAAGTAGGTTTTTACTTTTTGCCGAGCAAACTTTTTGCCGATTAGAATTAAATCACGAACGACTTCGCCAGGATGAGTTCGCCGGGAAAGCGCATGGGCAGGAGGAATTCCTGGCGTTTTTCGCTGGCGGTGCCTTCGCCGTATATGATGCTCAGGCGGGCGGTGGTGAGGATGCGCTTGGCGTTTTCTTCCTCGTCGCGTCCGCTGCCGTAGTAATTGATGTAGATCTGGTACAGACCCTTTTCCGGCGCGGCGGAGGAGAAGATTTCCGGGCCGTAGCCCGTGGTCACGTCGATGTCGATGGCGCCGCCCCGGACGACCCGTTCGCCATACCAGGCGTGTTCGCCGCTGGGGGTGATGACGTGCAGGTCGAGGTCGGTGCCGTCGCTATCCCAACTGAGCAGGACGCGCAGGCGCGCTTCCGGTTGTCCGGCGGCGGTCTGGTAGAACTGGACGCGATGGCGTTCCTTGCCGTAACGCGCCTCCACGCTGTTGGAACCAGCGCCAAAGCTGAAGGGACGGGCGAAGGCGCCCGTCTCGTCCATGCGCACCGGCATGGCGGTTCCATTGACGACCAAGGTGGCGACCTTTCCCTTGCCGTGTTTTTCGATGCGTCCGCGAATCTGGTTTTCCTGCGGCGTATCGGCATCCAGCCCCGGCGTGACCGCCGGATAGCTGACCCTTTGCGTGTAGGGCGCATCCGCGTTGCCTTGCCGCCAGCCGCCGATGGGCGCATCCAGTTGGGCATGGGAGGTGGAAGACAGGAAAAGCGGCACGATAAGGCCAAGGCCAAGGCAAAGCGCAAGGCCGGGGCGCGCGGAAATGGAGGTGGTATGCGGCATGATGAATCCTTCAGAAGACCAGGGTGCGGATATGGGTGAGATCGCCGATTTTGCGCAGCGGCACGACAAAGCTTTCGCGCCGTTCACTGGGCGTATTTTCATGCAGAATCAGGGTGATGCGACAGGTGATGATGGGTTTTTGCCGCGTCGCCTCGTCGAAATGGTAGCCCGAACTGCCGAAATTGCCCCAGTAATTGACGTAGAACTGGTACGCGCCGCGCAGCGGGGCGATGCTGGAAAATATCTCCGGCCCCGCGCCGTCGACGCTATCCACGTCCATGCCGCCGCCGCCATTCAGCACGGGACGCGCCCAGTAGGCGTGCTGGCCATCCGGCGTGATGACATGCAAATCGACTTCCGCCTGATCGTCATCCCAGGAAAGAATGGCGCGCAGCGCGGCGCGGGGACGGGTGGGATTGGCCTCGTAGAATTGCAGGCGCTGCACGGATTTGCCATTGACATCGAGAAGCTCGATGCTGTTCGAGCCGGGGCCAAAGGCGTAGGGACGAACGAAGCGGCCTTCCTCGTCACTGTAGAGCGGCATGGGATTGCCATTGACCACCAGGGTCGGCGGACGCCTGGTTACCACGCCTTCCTTCTTCTCGGCGCGCAGGTGCCTCGCCAGCCTGCCGCGAATCAGGGTTCTTCCCTGCTGCGCGCCGCGATCGATCAGGTTGTAGGGATAGGCGACCGCGGTTTCGGCGCTTTTGTCGACCATGCCGCTGTAATTCCAGCCGCCTTGTGGCGAATCAATGGGTGCGGCATTCTGCGCATGCGCGGGAAGCGCGAGGCAGCAGATGAGCCAGGCGGCGAAAAGAAATGATAAAAAGGGGTTCATGGCGTCTGGTCTCCGGTAATGTCCAGCAAGCGTCGCGCCCAGGTTTCGATGAGGGCTTCGTCGTGTCCGGCGGGATGGTGTTTCAGGCCGAGGTGCAGGTATTCGTGCGCCAGGGTGCGGTGATCCTCGGCGCTTTTTATCGCGCGCAGGTGAATGCGGTTCCGGTCCTGTTCGGAGAAGGGCATTCCCTGGGTCAACAGGCAGATTTGCGGCGTGGCGGGCGCTTCGAAACCGGGAAGTTCCTGTTGCAGCCGGGCGTTCCAGCGCGGCAGGCGCGCCGCCAGCCATTGTTCGGCGAGGGTGAAGCGCTGGCAGGCGATGCCCGCCGGATCATACATCGCGGCCAGGCTGGTGTGGGGAAAGGCGTCGCGCAGGATGATATCCCAGGGCGTCCCGGCGCGGCTGGCGGTGACGGCTTCCTTCCATGCCATGCGGTTCTTGCCGGGCGTACTCTGGTGGTAGCCGACGGGCGCGCCGTTCAATACCAGTTCGCTGGTGAATTGCGCGACCGCGCGCGCCGCGCGGCTGGCCGGGTTGGGCGAGACGCGCTGCCGGTTGCTGGCGTCGTCGATGAGAAGGCAATTGCCTTGCCGCCTTGCCTCGCGCAGCAGATACGAGCGGATGACGACGGACAAGGCGCGCGCGGCTTCTGTTTCGTTTGCGTCGGCTTCGCGGTCGAGGACGCGGGCGACGTAATCGTCGAGGGCAAACCGTCCCTCGATGCGCGGGCGGTCGTGTTCCATCGTCAGCGTCAGTTCGCCATTGGCGGTGAAGGGCAGCGTCACCTGGTTGGCGAAACGCGCGACGTGCCGTCCGTGCAGCGCGCCCGTGGCCGCTGGCGCGCCGCCGGATTTTTCCACGCGGACAAGCGGATAGCGGGCAAAGAAGCGCACCTGGACGCAACCCGGCGGGGAAGCGGGCGCGTGCGCCGGACGGGGATTGTCGTCCGGCGGCGGCAGGGTATCCGCCAGCAGCTTGCCGTAGCGCGCCATCACCTGTTGCCCGGCGCCGTCGCCGGCAAACCAGATGGGCGTGCCGTCGGCGAGCCAGCCCGCGCCGCCGCCGTAGCGGGTCTTTTTATCCGCGAGGAACCAGGAAAAGGTCTTGACGCGCAGTTGGCTGCCCACATGGCGCACCAGGGCGTCCGTGCCGCCGTTTGCCGTGAAGGCGCGGGCGAGCAGTACGCTTGCCGCCTGTTCTCGCGCCGCGGCGGGGACCTGTGCCAGCGCCTCGAGGAGGCTTGCGGGCGTGACCTGCGTTTCCGGACGCATGCGCGCGAGATCGGGGAGCCAGTCCGCGCCTGCGCTGCGCGCCATCCAGAATTTCTTCCATTCCGCGGCCTGGATGTGGAGACGCTCCGGCATGAAAAAGAGGCCGCAGGAGCGCACCAGCGCCGCGTCCCGCTGGATGCGCCCGCCGGGATCGCAGCAATAGACTTCCTCCGCGCGCCTTGCCCGTGCGGCGGCGGAATGCCCCGGCGCGCTGGAACAGACGTAATCCGGCGCGTCTTGCCGGGTTTCGACGAGCCAGAGATAGACGAACAGCTTCCACAGACTGCCCAGCGGCACCTTGCGCTTCCAGAGCGGATCGTCCGCCGCGAGGGAGGAAGAGACGGGCGGATTGGGCGTCGTCTGGAAATGCTGGGTCTTGCCATCCGCGTCAAAGGCATGCCACACCAGAAGCCGCGGATTTTCCCGATCCTGCCGGAGCGTCTCGAAAGCGGGCGTGGACGCAAAGGCCGCCTGCGCCGCCATGCCGCAGAGCAAGGAGAACACCCGCAAGCCATGCCGCAGCCCCGGCAGGCGTCGCCTTGAGGCGCAATCAAAAGGGAAGGATGCCATGTTGAG